>DATEEE010000101.1:0-22548 GCA_035281285.1 Nitrososphaera sp. | reverse complement strand
CTGCCAACCAAATATGCAAAACCTGTCGTAGATGCCAATGAAGTATGCCTTTGCATACCTCCGGGTGAGCACAGAAGAGCAGACAGTCCAGAACCAGAAATTAGTCCTCGAAAAATGGGCTGAACTTCAGGACTTCCAGATACTTGACTTCTTTGAAGACTCGGCTGTTAGTGGCAAGATCCCGGCAACTATGCGAAAGGGATTTACCGAAATGTTAGAACTGGTCAGGGCTGCGCCGGTCGATGCTGTGCTCGTCTATGAATTGTCGCGAGTGGGCAGGACTTTCTGGGACACACTTGACGCCATAAAGGCAATAGAGCAGTACGCCCCACTTATTTCCTGCTCGCCACGGGAATCCTTCTTGCAGTCGACTGAGCCTGGGGTGCGGAAATTAATGATAGGCATTCTTACATGGGTCGCAGAAAGGGAGAGGGAGATGCTTGTCCAGAGGACAAAAGATGGAATGGACAGGGCCCGTGCAGCTGGCAAGGGCATCGGTCGGCCACAGAAGCCGATCAACAAGAACCAGCTGATTACTCTGCTTGCCGAGAATCAATCGAAAGCAAGAATTGCGCGTAGCCTGGGCGTGTCAAAAGCAACCCTTTACAAAGAGCTAAGACTTATGCGGCACTGACCTCTCGATTTCGTGAAGCAGGTCAAGGTGTGTGTCAATTATTTTGTCAAGGTCCTGGCGCCCTATGGCAAGGGGAGGAACTAGCATCATTATGTTTCCAAGTGGCCGCAAGAACACCCCCTTTTCGAGCGACCGCCTCATTATGAAGTAGTTTATTCTCTCGCCTCCTACGTTGGTAACTGGCTTGCCGTTAGCCTCAAGCTCGATCCCTGCCAGCATTCCCTTGTGGCGAATGTCGCACACCAAATCCGACCTCGCAAATTCGCGCAGTCGTGAAGAAATGTGCCTTCCGGTTGCCCTTATCTTCTGGATAAGGCCAGCCTTTTCGTACTGCTCCATGTTCGCTAGCGCCGCTGCGCAGCCCACAGGGTGCCCCGTAAAGGTATGGCCATGATAGAACTGCTTCCTACCGGAGTAGTCGCCTAGGAAAGCATTGAATATTTCATTCGTCGCGACTACGCATGCAAGTGGAAAGTATCCGCCAGTCAAGGCTTTTCCAAAGCATGCGATGTCCGGTGTGGATTTCTGGGCGACGTACTCCGCCATGTTTCCAAGGCGGCCAAAGCCAGTAGCAATTTCGTCCAGAATCAGCAGGACACCGTATTTCCTGCAAAGTAGCGCGATTTCCTTTTGGTAGCCAGGTGGGAAAACAATCGCGCCACCCGCTATCTGGGCCCCACTTTCCATCACGAGAGCTGCGCAATCACCGTGGTGCTCTCTTAGAGCTGCCTCAGTTTTCGCCAGACAATCATTTACAAGCCCCGACTCGGATGCATGACCCGAATTATGCAACAGTGGACTCGGCAGCCTGTAGACTTTTCGAGATATCAACGGCTTGTAAGCGCCAAAGAATTTTTCGATGTAGCCGACCGACATAGCGCCGGCGGTATCTCCATGGTAGCCGTTCTTTAGAGAAAGGAACCGCTTCTTTTCAGGCCTCCCTTTGTTGCTCCAGTACTGCACTGCCATTTTCATGGCAGCCTCGATTGCAGTCGAGCCGTTGTCCGTATAAAATACCCTGTCCATGCCTTTCGCGACCCCGAGCATCCTGCGGGCGAGCAATGTTGCGGTTTCATTTGACAGGCCAAAGAGAGTTGAATGCTGAAGCGTGTCGAGCTGGCGCTGCATGGCCTTGATGACGGGGTTGCTGCCGTGTCCCCAGACATTACACCACATGCTCGACGTTCCGTCAAGATATCTCGTCTCGTTCTCGTCGACAAGGTAAAAGCCCTCACCTCGGGTGATTGCAGGGTATCCGTCCGCAGCAATCCAATCCCTCATCTGAGTGTATGGGTGCCAGACGAATTTCTTGTCCATCTCTCTCAGGTTCAATTGAGTTAAATTCTGGTGAAAGCCCTACCTGTAATAATATTTCCATGCGCGGAGTCTTTGTTACTGGAACTGGCACCGGGGTAGGAAAAACGATATTCTCCGCGGGGCTTGCCTGGGCGCTAAGAAAGAAGGGGGTTGGCGTGGGCGTCATGAAGCCCTTTGCAACGTCCCAAAGTATCTACTCCAAAAAGTACAGGTCTGCCGACGTTGCTATGCTCGCCAAGGGTGCCGGCACTTCCGAAAGCGACGCCGAGCTTAACCCGGTATTCTACCGACTTGCTGCAGCGCCCATGATGGCTGCGGAACTGCTGAACCAGCCTCCTCCGGATTTGAACAAAGTGCTCTCGATGCTTCGTGCGTTGGCAGCTAGGCACGAATTCATGATAGTCGAAGGGATAGGCGGCATCGCGGTCCCAGTTACGCCAACGCACAGCGTGGCTGATTTCATAAAGCTGACAGGGCTCCCCGTGATAATCGTCACATCGCCATTTCTTGGGACGATCAATCATACCCTCCTTACGATAAGCGCTTGCGCACAGTACGGCCTGAAGGTATTCGGCGTCGTGGTCAACATGATGCCAAGACGACCTAACATAGTTGAAGAAAAAATACCCGAAACTCTTGCGAGGATCTCCGGGTTGCCCGTCGTAGGCATAATCCCGCGGCTGTCCAGTCCTTGCCCAGCAACCGCAGGAAAGATAATCGTGAAAGAATTCGCTCTCGACCGGTTACTCGCCTTGTAACAGCCTCAAACCCGAGAGGCGATTTTTCGTCACAAAGTCATGTATGTCAATAATGATTCGAGAATACGTCGGATTATCAAAACCAATATGGTACGATCTGTACCCCGCCGAAATTTTTTTGGAGGAGACGACCCAGATATTATCACGCACGGGCTGTAGAGCCTCTGCATCGGCGATCTTTTTTGCTGCGCCCTCCGAAGATTTCAACACCTGGATTAGCAAGACCTTACGAGGTTCCTTCTCAATTAGCCGAAGTGACGGAATAACTACGTCAATTTCATACTGTCTTGATGTAACTTTTCTCTGGGAGGGCAGAAGCGCTGCGGTAAGCATGAAATGAAGCAGACCCTCACATATCGAACCCAAGGTCTCCGAATCCGAGTCATTTCCTAACTTCTCTTTACATTTACCCAATATTGAGTTGCAGTACTTTTCAGAAAGCGCGATATTGGAAGCAATGTCTTCTCGGATCTTGCGCCGTCCTATCTCGTTTATGGCAGAGTACAAGACCGAGGGGGCGTCAATGCTCAACCTGGTAACACGATTTTTCATTCTGGTTAGGTTTATTAAATCTGATTCCCCATCATTTCACAGATGGCCAAAAATGTTGCCGTCGGACTACTCCTGGCTTCGCTGGCACTTCTGATAATCTACGGTGCTGATGTGATGGTAGCTTCAAGCAGTGATGCTGACGGCTTTGCTGAAAGGAGAGGTTTTCTCCCGTTCAATGAATCGGTAAGGGGCAGCGCATTTGGTGGCGGCGCCGTAATAATGTCCATAATTGCGTTTGTAATTGCGAGGAAAGAGCGCGCGCCTGCCGTTTCGGCCTTACTTTTCATTAACGGTGGTCTAATCATTGCTGGGATGATCGCATTAATAGCACAAGGAGCGCTTTCTTCCGAGGACTCATCCGGGGCAGTTCGGACCATCGGGTCAACCATAGGAATGGGTGCAATTTTAGTTGGACTTGGCGCTTGGAAGGCAGTTAAAGACAGAAAGCATATCGCTGCTGCCACAAAAGAGCCACCTAGGGAATGACCTCGGATTGCGGCAATTGTGGTAAGCAAGATGTGACTACCTACGACTGCGAACATACCGGGAGCCGGTTTCTTTGCAAGGAATGTTATGAGGAGCTCCACTGGCTAATGACTAACGGAGCCAATCACGCGCCTGATCAATATTCCCAACATGAAGATCCACGTCCAGCATAACGTTTTATACAATCAATTCGATTCAAGTCAAGTATCATGAAGGCAGTCATTCTAGCCGGAGGTTTTGGCAAGCGGTTACGGCCCCTTACTGATCAGAGGCCAAAGCCGATGATCGAAGTACTGAACATTCCGATAATCGAATGGCAGACGAAATGGCTGAGAAAATTCGGGATCACTGAGGTCATTATTTGTGTTGGATACATGAAAGAGCAGATAATCGATCATATCGGCAGCGGCAGCAGGCTCGGGGTCAAAGTAGGATATGCCGTTGAGGAAGAGCCTTTGGGAACAGGAGGGGCACTAAAGAACGCAGAGAGCCTTCTAGCAGGACAGGATTCATTCTTCATGGTGAACGGCGATATCCTTACCGAGTTAGATCCAAACATGCTAAACGTTCACGATTCTACCCATCAGTCGCTTGCTCTGGTTCCGCTGCGTAGCCCCTATGGTGTGGTTGAGCTCGAGGGCAATTCCAAGGTGAAGGGCTTTGTGGAAAAGCCAAGAATCCCTAACACCTGGATAAATGCAGGTGTCTATCGATTCACCCCGGAGGTGTTTTCGTACCTCCCTGAGAACGGAAATATCGAAGTTACCGCGCTGCCAACCCTTGCCAAAGAGGGCATGCTGAGGGCCACAAAATTCGAGAACGTATTTTGGCGCTCTATCGATTCCCACAAGGACATCGACGAGGCTGCCAAGGAAATTCAAGGCACCGTACAGTCATGACGCAGGGAGCAAAGATCGGCTACAGTCTCGGGCCGCTGCTTTCGATGAATGAAGTGTTGGCCGCAGCAAGACTGGCCGACCAGGCGCCATCTACCCACTCGATTTGGATCCCCGAGTCATGGGGAAGGGAGTCGTTTTCCACTCTGGGCGCAGCCTCGCAGGTGACGAGTCGATGCCAGCTAGGGACCTCCATAGTCAGCATTTATTCGCGTACGCCTGCGACCGTAGCAATGGGTGCTGCCACGCTTGACATGCTCTCCTCGGGCCGGACCATCGTCGGCCTTGGGGCGAGCACCGAGGCGATAGTCTCCAATTGGCACGGAGTAAAGTTCGAAAAACCGCTTGTTAGAATGCGGGAATTTGTCAGTTTGGTCCGCGCCATGACCTCCGGAGAAAGGGTCAGCTATGAGGGAACGTTCTTCAATGTGAGCAACTTCAAACTCTTGCATAAGCCACACCGAGCTAAAATCCCGATTTTCGTGGGAGCAGTGAATAACGGGATGGTTTCACTCGCAAGCGAAATTGCCGACGGGGTGATCTTTTTTCTGCGACCCCTGGAAGAGCTGAAGGCAACTGCTAGTAAGCTGCGACAGCTGACATCAGGTCGCGCATTTGAGATTTCCTGTTCAATTGTATGCGCGGTTTCAGATGACTTTCCAGAGAAGGCAAGAAGCAGGGCTGCACAGACTTTAGCATTCTACGTCGCAGTGGGAACCTACTACAAGAAATTTCTAGCCGCAACTGGATTCAGACAGGAAGTGAACAAAATAGGCGAGGCGTATTCGAGTGGAGGGGTCGAGCAGGCTGCGAAGGCAGTTCCGGATCGGATGCTTCAGTCGCTAACGATTTGCGGTACGAGAGCGGAATGCAAAGAGTCACTCAGAAAGTTTCGCGAGGCAGGTGTCACACTGCCTATTATTCAATTCAACCCCGTGGAAAGCACAGAAAGTTCATTTAGGGAGCTGTTGTCAACCTTCTAGATTGCGAAAGGTAGCTATCGTTTCCTGGGCCGTCACGGAATTTACGAGAGACTCTGGCCGGTCTATTTTTGACCTTGCTTGCGATCCGTGTACACAAATTCTGAAATCGCAATCAATGGGTCGCAGCGAGCTTGATGCAATCATTCTTGCCAGCTGCACGTCTGAGCAATATGCGGCCACCATTGTCTCTGAGATGCTCGGGATGAAGCCAAAGGTCTCCCAGCGAATCGACAATCTGTGTAATTCTGGCACCAACGCTATCGCTACCGCTTATTCTCTCATTGCGGCAGAAATGTGTGATTTGGCTCTGGTGACGGGTGCGGAAAAAGCAGACAGCACAGGGAATAGGCTCTATTGGGACGTGACAAGGGGGGCCTTTATGTTTCCTGTCCACTGGGCCGCAATTTTTGCAAATGCCCATATGAGAAAGTACGGAACGACCGAGGAACAGCTCGCGGAAATCGCGGTGAAAAATCGGAGGGCAGGATCAAGGAATCCGAATGCGTTGTTCAAAGTTCCTGTTACGATTGAAGAGGTGATGAGTTCCAGAGTGATCTCGGAACCGTTGAAATTGCTTGATTGTTCCGCATCCTGCGATGGAGCAGCAGCAGTGCTTTTGGCTTCGGAATCGAAAGCCCGGGAGATCAGCGATCACCCGGTCTGGATAAGGGGAATAGGGCAGAGCACATCTTCGGCCAGTTTTGCAAATGCGACGAGCGATCTGACCACAATAGACTCTGCAAAGTTGGCAGGGCGGGAAGCATTCGAAATTGCCGGCGTGCGACCTTCCAGCATTGATGTTGCAGAGGTTCACGATGCGTTTACCATTTTGGAGCTATTGGCACTTGAAGACCTAGGATTCCAGAAACCAGGAGAGAGGAACGGCGATGCAAAGGTTGCAGTGAATCCTCGGGGAGGGATCCTAGCATCGGGTCATCCAGTGGGTGCCACTGGGGTAGCACAGGTCGCGGAAATCGCGGCTCAGCTTTCGGGAAAGGCAGGCCCCACTCAGGTAAGGGACTGCAATCTGGGGCTCGTTCACAACCTTGCCGCGGCCGGCTCTTCGGCAACGGTAATGATCATGGGAACGTCAGATTTATGAAGGAATTCATAGAATCAATCAAGATAGGAGAATTCCGGATTCCGGTGTGTAACTCGTGCCATGCAAGAGTGTGGCCTCCGTTTCAATTCTGTCCCGTCTGCTACTCCCCAACATCATTAGAAAAAGTAAACGCGATTGGGACTCTGGTCGAGTTTTCTGTCTCACATATCAAAAACAGGGACGGACATTTCGGAGTCATAGATTTGGATGGGATCAGGATTGTCGGTTCACTGGGTGAAACTCCAGCCCAGGTTGGCCAGAAAAGGAAGCTTGCATCTTGCGGCATACGTGATGACGGCACGCCTTTCTACAACTTTGAGCGGGCATAGGCTCGACATTAATATACTTCAGGGGCGAACTACGACTGATGAGCTATGACAGGTTCGTTGACGAAAGACTGCTGACCAGCAGGGATGCTCTAAACAGGCTGCAAATAAAGATTAAACTAGTTGAGATAGATGAAGGTGCTAGGGATTTTTCACGCCGGTTTGGCAGCCGTGTGCTTGTAAAAAAAATACTCCTTACAATAAAGCACACCGATACAGAAGAGGTTGAGGAGCGCGAACTTGACGTGGAGCAGATCGAAGCCAGAATGAAAAAGGAAAGGCTGTTCAGCTCATCAAATAGATGGCTTTCGTCCAGCGACCTTAAGAATGGCTACGTCGTTGCCACCCGCCATCTTGACCTGCTTGCAGACGCGGTGGCCCTTGACATTATAGTGGTATAAGACTATTTCATAACTCGAGTTTAGCAATATCATACTATCGGACGCTTGAGCCATATTCTAACTGTTTCATACCAAAAAGCAGCTGCGCCGGCGGAAGCAAAACCTATGGCATAGATGTTTAGGTCAGCCATGTTCAACAAGACGTAAGCCAGTAGCATAGTCGTAAAAAATGCTGCAAAAAATGACAGCCTGGGAACCGCAAGACCTCCGATGTTGACAAAGGCCTGGAGGACGCCAACTTGGACCTTCTGAGCGACGAAATACCTCCCATATTCGTCCTGCGAAACTAGTGCGAGTTCAACCAGCTTTTCAATATGATAGTTCGCAACGCTCGGGCTCGAGAAGCTGAGATCCCTCTGGACTTCCCGCACTCCGACCGGCTCTTTTTTCTTTATCATGTACATGTAAACCTGAAGCGTCTTGCCTTTTAGCTGCTCTTCAACAGATAATTTTCTGCCCGCGTCGTCAGAAGGAGTGTTGTCGCTGTTCTTGGTCAAGGCAGGTTGTCACGAGGTTGTTGAATTCGGTATAAAACTGCACCGCAGTTCTCGTATAAAGTTATCGCAGTGGAAGAAAGGTAGCGCCGCTGATCAGACTCGAACTGATGACCCACTGGTTAACAGCCAGTTGAGCTTCAAAGCACAGATTTGCGCTACGAATTTGCTCTACCATGCTGAGCTACAGCGGCGCGGTACTAGAGCAAATCCAAGCACAAAATAAATCTTTGGTCGGCAGTTTTAGGTCTGAATTCCTTCTTCCCGCGAATATACGTAAAGGCCATCCAGGAAAACCCGCTGGTCCTTGTCCTTTATTCTTGTGGAGAGTTCGATGTTTGCGGCCGTCTGCGATACGTCCTCCAGGCTTGGTCCCTGCACAAGCAGGTCCTCACCCGCAACGACGACTTTAGTGGTATCGCCAACTATTGTCGCCACTCGCGGTGATCTTTCTCCGAAAAAGTTCTCTACCTGCACCTCCTTTCCTTTCACCTTCACAGAAATAGGAAAGTGTGCGAAAATGATCTTTACTTTGTACGTATAACCCTTTTCTACTCCTTTTATCATGCTCTGAAGAATGCTTCTGGCAGTGTTTGTGACGGCAAGGTCCTGCTTGCGCTTCCCATAAGGCTTGACTGTGATCTTGTTTCCGTCGACAGAGACAGTTGCAGGCAGCCGAGTAAAGTCTTTCTTCACCGTTCCAAGCTTGCCCTTGACTACAACTACGTTACCTTCCTTTGAAATCTTGACGCTTGCGGGAGCCTCTACTTCGGCCAGAATCTGATCAGTAGACGTAGCCAACTAGGACTCCTCCAAGTTCCTGTGCCTGAGCCTCGTGATGTGACATTATCCCCTTGCTAGTCGAGACTAGAAGTATGCCCATGCTATATGCAGGAAGAAACTGCCTCTCCCAGTCAAAGTAACGATCCTTTCTTACCGAAAACCGGGGTGTGATTATCCCGCACTTGTTGATTTTCGCAAGCAATTGAATTCTGAATTTGCCAGCCCTGCCGTCGTCGATCTGTTCAAATTCTCCAATGTATCGATGCTTCTGCATTACGCGCAGTACTTCGCCAGAAAACTTGGAAGCAGGGAGCACGGTACACTCGCGCTTTCTTCTTGACTCGTTATTGTAGATGGTCGCGAACAAGTTTGATAGGACGTTAAGTGCCGGCATTAGTCATCCCACTACTCGTACTTGGCAAATCCCAAGCTGATCGCAACTTCTCTAAAGCACTGCCTGCAAAGCATCAGGTTATACTTCCTTATTAGCCCGTTATATGAACCGCACCTTCTACACCAACGCGTTCCCCTTCCGTGTGTAAGTTTTTTTCTTCCCGTGGCAAGATATTCTCGTGGCTTTGGCAACTATTCCACCTCGGCTCCAAATTCTCGCTTGAAGAATTCAATTGCCTCATCTTTGTTAATTCGATGCTCCTTGCCAATCTTGCCGCTCTTTCTGCTCTTCCTTGCGATCCGATACCCTGCTCGGCTTAGCGTAATATTTACATCCATACCAAAAATCCCAATCTCCGGGTTGTACTTCGTGCCCGGTATGTCGATGTGTTCGTGTATGCCAACCGAAAGGTTGCCAAAGTTATCAAATGAAGATGCCTTCAAAACATTTCGCTTTGCTGCTATGATTCGCTTCAGAAACTCTATCGCCACGTCTCTGCGCATGGTGACGATCGCGCCAATGGGTTCGCCCTTGTGTATTCCGAAATCCCTGACCGATTTCTTTGCGCCTCTCACTGCGGGCTGCCTGCCGGTGAGCTCTAGCAAGGCCTTCTTCGCCTTCTCTATGGGCTCGCCGGACTTGCCGACACCAATGTTTACGACCACCTTATCGACATGGACTCGCTTCATTGGATTGTGCGCCACTTGTTCTTGCTCACTCAATTTCTAGTTCACCTTCAATACCGGCCTGTCGGTACCTACTACCATTACCATCTCTACGGGGAGCTCTACTGCTCGATCCTCAAAAGAAACAAGCGCTCTTTTCGGGAGTGAAAATATCCCGTCTTTGATATCGTCGATCTTGCCGATGTGGCCTGCATTTTCGCCTGATATGATAAGAGCTGTTGCGCTCTTGTCGAACGGGATGTGGTTCTTGATCTTCACCTGTGGAAGCTCGATCACGCATGTGTCACCAACTTTGAGTTTTTGGTCTGTGATAAGTGTCCTGCCGTCATGAAATCCATACTGCAACTTTTTGTCCTTCACGGTTGATTTGCTGGTTACCTTTACGAGCTTCGAACTCTTTTCGCTGTCTTCGATGCTGATGGCTGCTAGCAGCATCGAATCCTTTGGGACCATCCGAAAAGTCTGACCGGAAGAGAGCTCAATGACATCCATGAGACCTACTGCAAGGCTCGGGTCTCTCTTCACCACACCATCAACCTTAACTTGACCGGCGGTAAGCACCCTCTTCGCTTCTTGCATTGTGCTAGTAAGCTTCAGAACGTCGCGAAGAACCATTCCCAGTGGATAGGACTTGGCCTTTCTGTGAGGTCCCGGCGCCACTCGGACAACGAACTGGCTTTCCTTGCGTCTGATGTCCCAGAACTTGGGGGCCATCTGTCGCTTTACTCTTGTATCTCCACCTTTCTTGCCCATTACTTGCTCTCCTCCTTTGCCAACTTCGTTTCCGGTTTATCTTCGCTTTCAGCCTTGGGTTCAACCTTTGGTTTGTCGCCCTGGACTTTGTTTGACCTAAGTTTGTCAGTCAGATTGAGGTTTACAATCATTACCTTTGATGCATGGATTGGCACCTTGACTTGGCCGCCTCTGATCTTTTCCCTCTGCACGCCTTCAATGTTCAGTGTGCCATGTTCAACGTCTACGTTTTCAACCTTGCCCTCTACACCCTTGTACTCGCCGCGCATCACCTTTACGGAATCGCCTTTGACTACTCTAAGGGAGCGAATCTTGTAGGCTTCACGGAGATTATCCGCAAGAGGCGCGGAGATCATGCGATCGAGCTGGTGCTTTGGAACATGGAGAAGTTTAGGATTAACGCCTGCCATCACGATTCACCTACACAATCATTCCTGCCAAGTTTGCGATTCTTGGCCACTTTTCTGCGGCTTCCGATGCTACCGGACCTTTGATATCCGTGCCCTTTATTTCACCTTCTGGGGTAACAAGAACGGCGGCGTTATCTTCAAAGACAACACGTACTCCATTCAGCCTTCTGATCGGATACTTTTGTCTGACGATAACAGCGCCAAAGACCTGCTTTCTCAATTCTGCAGGTCCTTTCTTGACGGTCACTGTAACGAAATCGCCCACCGCCGCTGCCGGCTGTCTTGAATGCCTGCCCTTGTATCTTGTAACTTGGGCAACTCGAAGTATCTTTGCGCCGGTGTTGTCAGCACATACAAGGTTTGCCGTAACAGGAATTGCGCGAGTTACATACGGCCTGAATTCCTCGACGCCTTTTGCGGAGACCGCTCTTGACTTAGTTCCCGCCGCCATCCTTTCCGCTCACCTCAACAACAACAAAAGACACCGTCTTCGAAAGAGGTCTACATTCTGCTATCCGAACTTCTTCTCCTTCTTTTACTTCAATGCAGGCAGGCAAGTACGCATGGACTGTAGAGCGGCTTCTCTGGAACCGCTTGTACTTTTTCACCTGACCCGGATATTCACGGGAAACTACTACCATCTTTTTCGCCTTTGAGCTCGATACAATGCCTGTCAAGAGCTTGCCCCGTACGGAAAGGGTGCCGTGAAATGGACAGAATTCGTCCTCGCAAGTCTTGCGAGGAGAAACAACTGAAACGCCAATATTTCTTGCCATCAATCATCACTCATTAGTTTAATCGTGCGGTACGATCCTCAGGTTTTCCTATCAAAGATGAACCACTTATAAAGCAAACGCCATCGTCCGTACCAAGTTGAATTCTAGTTGCGACTTGCTTTACGATCTGAACTGTCTGCCCATTGGATTTTCTAAGGTAGAACGAATTCTTTGTTTCAGAGACTATAGTGCCTGCAAGTCCCACCAGAGTTTTATCGCTTGAATCGGTAATCACAACCGCTAGTCCGGAAATTTCATGAAACAGAACGTTATCAAAAGTCACTGCCAATTAAGATGACTTCCTTTCGTTCTGAATCGTTTTCATCCGCGCAATATCGCGCTTAAGCCATCTCAAGTTTGAAGTCTGCTTTTTTAGAGTACCTTTGGACTTTTCCAATTTCAATTTGGCAAGGTCAGCTTTGAGCTCTGAAAGTTTGTTCGATAGGTCCTGATCGTTCAATTCCCTAATCGTCTTGACCTTTATTCTAGCCATTGTGTGGTTGTCCTCCCTGTTCGATCGTCGCAGCCTCAGCCGCGGGCTCCGCTGGTTCTGCTGGTTGCTGAACCGGCGCCTGTCCATCCTTTAGTTCAAATTCTTGAGGAAGTGACACTTTTGATGCGATCCTTAGCTGTATGCCCATAAGTCCCATTTTTGTAAGAACATGAGTGATGCCAGTCCTCACAATGTGACCGGCTACGTCGCCGCTCTTTGGCACCACCCCGAGAGTGTGCTTTTCAAAGTGGGCACGCTCGGTCCGCAGTTTGCCTGAAATGATGACTTCCACGCCAAGGGCCCCCGAGTTCATGATCGTATTAAGCGACCACATGGCCGCTCGCCTGAATGCAGTTCCCCTTTCTATCAGCTGGGCAATTCTATTGCACATGATGTCGGGGTTTAGCTCGGGCGTGGTCACTTCAAGCACAGAAATCTGGGGATTCTGAAGACCGAATTTCTGCTCCAGTTTTGCCATGAGATCCTTTATGCCGGTTCCCTTCCTTCCGATAACAAGCCCGGGTCTTGTGACAAAAACTGTGATTCTAGCTCCTACTGGAGTTTTCTGGACTTCAACTCCTCCATAGCCGGCATCCTTCAGCGCGCCTGCAAGGAATTCGTTGAGCTCCATGTTTCTAAAGTTGTTCTTGATGACGTTTTTAACTGCGCTCATTGCTCGCCACGGACCTCCTGGGCTACGAGTTCAACGTGAACAAGCGTGTCAATCTTTGGGCTCGTTCTGCCAAATGCCCTTGGTTGGAAGCGCTGTAGCTTAGTCCCCTTGTGGACAGCAGCACTCACGATTCTGAGGCTGTCAAGGTCCATCCCCTTGTATTCAGCGTTAGACTCAAGGTTGTCCAAGAGCTTTAGGAATTCGCCAGCGGCCTTCTTTGGGAACCTGCCAGCAGAAAATCCGTCGCGAACATTTGAACGGTGAGCCACTTCATTGTTGTAACGCCTATACGGAACCGCCTCCTTGCGAGCGACAACGTTTTCTAGGAACTCTCTTGCCTTTTCGATAGACTTGCCCTTGATCGCAACCGCGATTTCCCGGGCGTGCTTGTGGGAAATGTCTTTCTCCCTCATCGCAGCACGAACGTGCTTTGACTTTTCATAATTTTGGAAAGAATAACCGAATTGTGGCATACAAATCACTTCAGCGGAACGTAAAGGCTAGACCGGGACGCTCCTACACCCGGCGCTCCGTGTTGAACTCGCTTGTTAGTAATAGAATATTCGCCAAGGTAATGTCCAATCATCTCGGGCCGGATTGCCACCTGGGCAAACTCTTTCCCGTTGTGGACATGTATAGTAAGCCCAACCATGTCAGGCAGAATTATCATATCTCGAACGTGAGTCCGGAGCTGGCCCTTCAGCTTTCCTTCTCTTGCCAGCTTTACCTTTTCTCTCAGCTTTCTCTTTTCGTCGTTCATGTATGTGCTGACGCGCTTGTCAAGCGATCTTCTTTGGCGCGAGTTTAGAAGTGGAAGCAGATTTTCAATGGACAAACTCTGGAGCTGCTCGGGACTATAACCTTTGAATTTGAATTCACGAACCAACTATATCACCCAGTCTGTCCTTTTCGCACCACTTTTAAATCTAACGAGAAAACAACTTGCAGACACGCTACACCAGTCCGAGTTTAGTCGCCAGTTCCCGGGCACCCTCGGGGGACTTAAAATGTGCAAAGGCTTTCTTGCCACGGATGGTCCGGGTCGTGTTTACTTCGTCAACTTCTGCTTCGTAGAGGATTCTGATAGCTTCCATTATCTCTTTCTTTGTTGCTTTTTCGGCCACAATAAAAGCGAGTTTGTTTTCCTTTTCTATATGGTTGAATGTTTTTTCAGTAACGTAAGGAGCAACAATCAGGGACGCGGCCTCCTCAGATGACATGGTCGACTCAACCTCTGTCTGGGCAGTGGATGTCGGCTTTGTCTTGTCTGCTTCTTCCTTGCTCATTTGCCTGCCGCCTCCATAACCTTGTGAAGTGAAGTTTGCAAGTCCTTCATCTGCTCGATTGCATTCTGCGAATAGACTGTTAGTCTTATGGGCTTTGATCCCGGGGCCAGATCCAACACGCTGATCTCCCTGACTTTTTTGATGTCAACGCCCTTCACTGAGCCTGATAATTCTGGCAGCTGTGAATCATTGCCTACAACCAGCAACGCGCTCGTGCCAGTTCTCGCTTCTCTTCCTCTTCTTCTTGAGGTGCCAGAGCGGGCCTTGCGGGTTGCACCTGCCCTCTCCAGATCGTCGCCGATCCCGAGGCCTTCCAATGCCTTTATCAAATCCTTTGTTTTTGAGATCGACTCGATTTCGTTCGAAACTACAATAGGCAATTTCACCTTGTCCGATATCTTGTGACCTCTTTTTTCCACCAAATCTTTTCTTGCAGTGGCGGCTATTGCGGAGCACAGGCCGAGCTGTCTTTCTTTTCTGTTGATTTTCTTGTAGATGTTCTTCCAGGACTCTGGCGGATGAGCCACTCTTCCGTGCCTTACGCCTGCGACACTTGCTGCCTGACCTGCTCGGGGAAATCCTTCTCCTCTTGCCCTCGCAAGACGGGCTATTCCAAGTCCTGTGTTCCTCGACTCTGCACTAACCATCTCACCGGCTGCCGGGTATCGTCCTTGCCGCTGGTAAGAGTGCGATTGAAGGTTGACATAGACTTTGTGAATTACCTCTGGCCTGTAGGGTGTGTCAAATACCCTTGGCAGTAGAACTTCCTTGCCCGAGTCTCGAGAGCCTATGCTGAGCACCTGAGATTTCGCCATTATTCGACCACGACCTCGAGGACCTTGGGTTCAAGAACCTTCTTTGGAACATTGCGAATGGGCTGCCGCATTTTTATCAGTCGCTTGGCAACGCCCGGAACCGAACCTCTGACAATGATGTAATCTCCCTTTACAAGTCCAAAGTGCTTGAAGCCGCCTGCTGGATTGACAGAGTTCCCGCCTTCCTTTTCGGTACTGGACATTATCAGAATGCGCTTGTTATACTCTGTCCTTTGATGAAAACCTCTCTGGCCCTGTCTTGCAACCGTGTACATTACCACCGCGGGAGAAATCGGGCCCAACGTTCCGACAGCTCGCACACTCTTTCTTGACTTGTGCTGCTTTCGCTTTACGCCAAACCTTGTAATCGGGCCTTCAACACCCTTGCCCCTAGTAATACCAAAGACGTCAATATTCTGCCCCGTCTGGAAAGTTTCACTGACTTTTATTTCGCGCCCGAGAATGCCCTTCGCAAACTCGTATTGAGCTTTTGCGTCCTTAGCCCCTACACCAAGTTCGAAAACAAATGGCTTCTTTTGCGATATGCCGATGGTGTGTGGAGAAACCGCCGCGATGACTGCTACAGATTCCGCTTTTGACAGTGCCGCTTCTGCCTTGGCAGCTGAATCCTCAGACTGCTTCACTTCTACCCTGCGAGAAAGCTCCTTTGGAAGGTCTTTTGCATACAAGTCAAAAATAGCGTGGTGTCCGTAAAGGTCTTTCTTGTACCCTCTGATTCCGATTATTTTCAGCGGCGGAGTTGCAATGACCGTCGCGGCGTTCAGCAATTGCTTGCCAAAGTTCGGGGTCTTTTCCCTATCGTCTATAGTTAGAACGTGAATACCGCCAACTTTGAAACCTGCAAATCCCAGGAGAGATGCTTTTTCTCCGGCAATCTGGGGCCAGGTTCTAACCCTGGCCTCAAGGCTCTGTGCCCTTGCTCTTGGTCTAAAAGCAATACTGCCTCTCCTCGGCGCGCTATACTTACGATGACCCATAGTTACTGCATGACTCTGCCTGTCCCTTTAATAAGTTATTTGACATTTGAGCCGTCTCGATGAAAAATTCCTAACGAATCAGAATTTCAGGTTCCGAGATCCCTGATCTCCGCGATTTCCTGCTTTTCAGTTATCGGCGTTTGCGTGATTCCCGTGTCAGTTCTTCAAGAATTGCTGCTTCCAGCTAGAATGGACGCGTTAAGTATAGCCAGAGTACCCAGAATCGCTTCCTCAAGCCGCACGGTTTCTGTCCCTTGGTTGGGGAATGTATTAACCACGAACTCAAATGGCTTCATGTTTCCGCCCTCTTTTGCGACGAGTTCGTGTAGCCCGTGCTTGGGTGCGCCAAAGACAACCAGAATATTCTGAACAAGTCTGCTGCGCTCTTTGATCTTTTGGTCGAGGTTCGTGAAGTAGCTGCCTTTGCGTGAAGTGGCGATCACCTCCGTATTTTCCAAGCCAGCCAGCAGCTTGGAAATTGACGGAACCTCTTTTACCTCATACCCCCAATAGTCTTCTATATCTTCTTGCTTTGCTTCGCCTGCGCGAAGGTTAGGATATGCCGAAGTAAACTTGACGTTTACTTTTTTGCCTTCAAATCCTTGCCCTTCAAATGGGACTAGAGAGCCCAGTCCGACTTCGACGAAAAGTTGCCCTTTGACTTTGGCCAACACTCCGGTGCGGATGTCTCCAACCCGGACCTTTTTGATGTCTTCAGGCGGCTTGTGATGAGGAGCCTTTATCGGATGGAGAATCCCGGCATACTCCAGCTGATTCATCCTAGGATAAATCGTCTTGCGAAGGTACTGAGGCGTATCGAGATATTGCAGAATAGTCTTTAGCAGGCCAGAATCATCCCGCTCGAACTGAGATAGAAAGTCGTGATAGATGTAGATCCTGCTTACCCTGAAAATAGAACAGGCCCTAGCGAATTGTCCAATTTTGATGCTCTTGTCGCGTTTGGTCTGCTCGTCGGAAAGCGCCGAATCAGGAATTGCCACCCATAGATTTGGCATGCGTTCTACTCTTCTGTCAGTTCCTTCACTGCGCCTTCTAAATATCCATTTGAGCCAAACATGACCGAACGGAGGATTCCTTTCCTATCAATCAAGATATTGGAGGGCGTGCCCCGGAGCGCATATTCCTCAAATGTTAACGCAGAATACTCTTTTCCCTGAAGATAATGCTTTACCCTTTGAACCAAAATCATTCTCTCCTTTTCATTATACGATCTGAATTCGGGGATGTTTGCTTCGACAAAATCCATCACCTTGCTCTCTGTAAGCGAACCTGCCTCTTTGTGAAGTACGTCCATCCCAACGGGGAAGGGAATGGTGTAAGGCAGCTTTTTTCCGTCCTTTAGCTGTCCGTATTGCGCCAGCGCCTTGTAAGTTTCTCCTACTACTTGACCATTCGATACGAGCGCCTGCAGATTTTCCAGATTGTTCTTGTCAAAGTCCTCAAATGCAGTAGCGAGCCCCAATACGGCTAGTCCTTTTTCTTTGTATTTCTTGTAAATGTCAATCGCCTCAGGTATTCCGTAGAGAAAGCACCCAGGACAATTCACCTGAAATACTTCCACGAGCACGACGTTTCCCTTTTCGCTGTCGATATTGGTGGGTTTGCCTTGGACCCACGAAGAAACATGGAGGTTTGGGGCCGGGGAGCCGATTTTCGCGGTCATGTCGCTGCTTTGAAACTAACTTTCCTCAAAAAGCAAACTGAGTTGCCGCTCAGGCCCCGCGCTTGCCGGCTCTTTCTCTTGCCAACGCGGCATAGCGCTCGATATCCTCTTCCTCGACTTTTCTCATAGTCTTGTTAGCGATATCGATTATGGCCATCTTCAAATGCCTCGTGCCGGTCTTTTCTTCGCTGACCATGTATATCGATTCGATTGCCAAAGAAGCTGCTTCGTCCATGTCGATATCCGGCTTGTAGCTCTTTTCCAGAAATTCGGTCACCTGGTCGCTGCCCGCGCCAATGGCGACGGCGTCATAGCCAATGTAGGTCCCGCTTGGGTCGGTCAAAAAGAGATTAGATCCATTCTTGTCTACACCGGCCAAGATCAAAGCGACGCCGAATGGCCTTACTCCTGCGTACTGGGTAAATTGCTGGGCCATGTCTGCAAGGTTCTTCGCAACACCTTCGACGTCCACCGGCTCGTCGTATATCAGCCTGTTGCTCTGTGCAAAAAATCTAGCATGGTCGACCTGCGTTCTCGCGTCGGGGATATACCCCGCGGCGGCAACGCCAATGTGATCATCAACCTGGAAGATTTTCTGAGTGACATTTGATATCTGGAGCTTTCTCGCCTTCTCTTCGACGGCCAAGAGAACACCAGACTTGCATTTTACGCCAATCGCAAGAGTGCCTCTCCTGACGGTTTCTATGGCGTATTCTACCTGGTAAAGTCTCCCATCCGGAGAAAATACAGTAATCGCACGGTCATATCCCGCAGCTGCTGGTAACAATTCGATCTAGTTTTTTTCCACGTTCCATTTAAGTTTACCTCGTTTATTCGCAAATTCAGCTTGATTTTAATAACCACGGCCGCAGCCTGGATTTGTGGCTGAAGACGAGATCAAATTCAGCGGTCATCCCAACGTGCTATCTCTGCATGCACGCACGGTGGAAATCACAAAAGCCAGCCGCCTTTCTCTCCGCGGCGACTGCATCATAGGCGTCAACGCCACAAAAGCCTGCGCCGACATTGACGAATCGGTAAAGAAAGGACTCCGGAACCCCGACTCAGTTGTCACCATCGAAATAATCGTTGGAGGCGAAAGGTTCTCCATTAGTGGCAATGGGGACGAGCGGCTCACCCTGCTCAATGATCACGACATAGTCATCCGCAAAACCAGATTTGTGTGTCCGCGCACACTTTCGGTAAACTGCGACAAGGCATCTTCCGACTTGCCTAGATCCATGGTCAGGCTATTACAGGACGACAAGACAACCGGACTGTTTCGAATTTCGGTCGAATAAGGACCGCCTAGACTCGGACACTTGATGAACAGGCGTGATCATGCCTTTGCCAAGTTCTTATTTTCCTTCTCCGCTGAAATATTCTCTGCATATTCCTTGCCTTCCATTGCCAATGCGATGGCACGGCCCAAGATTTCGAATGCGACGAATTCCCTGAAGTGATTGCCCCTGCAGAAAGGGCAAATGTGTCCGCCCTTTAGGTGCGTGGCTTGAACCTTCTTGTCTGCCAGGATAGTCTTCATGATGCCGGAAATCTTGGAACTCACCCCCTGGATGAGCCTCGCGTTATTTTCCTCAAGGCCTGGTGGGGTTTGGAAGGCAAATGCCCTGATTGTAGGCGCGTAATACTTCATCAATGCTCCCCTGACTTCAACCATCTTGCTCGCTTCAATAAGTCCTGCAGTCTTTAGAGCGTCCAGATGATGTCTGATAGTGGTCACCGCTTTCTTGCTCCCTGAATTTTCCAACGCACCTGCAAGTTCCTCTGCGGTCATTGGCTTGTGGAAAATCGCCTCTAAAATCTTGCCACGGACTGGGTCGCTGAGTGCTTGAGCGGACTTTAGATCGAGTGACACGATCCTGCGCGCCCGTACTACTTTTTGGAGTAATGCTTCAACCATCAAGAAGAAGGTAGCGGACATGCATGTAAGGCGGGTTATCAGCTTCTGTTGCTAAATTTGTTAAAGGTAGCACATATGTAACCATGTATCTAAGTGCTTAGTGACATATGCATAGCAATAGATGCGTGCGCATCCTGCTCTATATGCAATTATATGCACGATAACATAATCGCCCGATCGGTCATGCCGATGACACCAAACAGCACTGTCGTGTGTTCAGGTGTTGGCGAGCGTGCTTTGAACCAAAAATGCCATTGTATCGGTTGCGAAATTGAGCTATAATTTCTGGCCAGTTATCCGCTCGTAGGCCCTAATGTACCTGTCGCTTAGCTTTAGGACAATATCCTCCGAAAGAACTGGGGAGTCCGGTTTCTTGCCTTCCTTGGCCATCTGGTCGACTTTCTCCTTAAAGCCGGTGCGAATAAGCCAGTCCCTGAGCAGCTGCTTGTCGTAACTATCCTGGGTTTTGCCGGGAGAGTAGTCCTTCTTTAGCCAGAGTCTGAATTCGTCAGGCCCGAGCGAATCACCAAGGAGGATATTCCCGTCCTTGTCCCTCCCAAATTCGAACTTGACGTCGGCCATTATGAAGCCTGCCGCGCCAACAATTTCGCTCATTTTCAAGTACAGCTTAATGGATGTCTTTTCCAGAAATTCGTAATCTCTCTCAGAGACTAGTCCCATCCGTATCGCGTCGTTTCGAGTGACCGGCAAGTCGTGTTCCTCGGACTTGGTAGTGGGGTCAAACACGGGCGCCGGGAGCCTTCCAGCAAGGACTGGTTTGAAATCGGCTGGAAGTGCGGTTCCTAGGAAAGCCTTGTACCGATCAGCAAAACTGCCGTAGAAATAGCCTCTGACCACGCACTCTAGCGGGATCATGTCAAGTCGCTTCACGACCATGTCATCCTTTTTTCGTATCCCCAGCATATGGTGCTGGACGCCAAGATTCTCAAACCAGAATTTGCCAAACAGGCACAGAACCTCGCCCTTTCGTGGGATGGGAGTCGCCATTTTCACATCAAAAGCAGAAACCCTGTCGGTAAAGTGGAATAGAATGCTGCCATCATCGAGTTCATAGATGTCCTTGACTTTGCCGCTGCGGACAAGCCTCATTCCAGGGCTGTATGGATTCTGCCGTCAAATAATATCCTGTCGGTCAGCCCATCTGGATTTGAAAGATTTTTAACGCCGCCGCGATGACTTGCCATGAGCAATGCGCGCAGGTAATGACACGCTCGTTCTTGGACGGCCTATCTGCGTTGGCATTATAGGCGGAGGGCAGCTTGGCAAAATGATCGCTCACGAAGCAAGGCGCATGTCACTCAAGATAATAGTCCTTGACCCGACAAAGGATTGTCCGGCTTCGAAAATCGCAGACGAACAAATAGTCGCTGACTTTAAGGACGAGGATGCAATAATCAGACTTTCTGAGCGATCTGACGTTATTACGTATGAAATAGAGCTTGCAAACTCTTCTGCACTTAAAACACTCGAATCTAGGAATTACCCTGTAAGGCCGGCTCCCGAAAGCCTAAGAATAATCCAGAACAAGTACCGGCAAAAGTCGTTTCTAAAAGATCACGGAATTTCGGTCCCCAAGTTCGTGCTCATCAAGTCCGAGGCGGAATTGAGGCAGGCGTGCAAGGAACTGGGCCTTCCGGTGATGCTAAAGGCTTGCGAGGATTCTTACGACGGGAGAGGAAATTTCCTGGTTTGCTCCTTTGACGCAATTCCGCAGGCTTTGAGTTACTTTGCAGGCAAAGATTGCATGGCAGAGGAATTCATTCCGTTTACGAAGGAGATATCGATAATGGTGGCCAGAAATCCAAGCGGCCAGATCGAGTCGTTCCCAGTGGCAGAAAACGTGCACAAGGATAGCATACTCGACACTACCTCCGTACCGGCACGCATCAATAGCAGAGTAGAGTTAAAAGCAAAGCGCCTGGCAAAGAAGGCGATGAGTGTCCTGCAAGGTGCAGGAATTTTTGGGATCGAGATGTTTGTAACCCGTCGTGGAGATGTCATGTTGAATGAAATCGCTCCGCGGCCCCACAACTCTGGCCACTATACCAACGAGGCATGTTCCATCTCTCAATTTGAGCAGCACCTCCGGGCCGTCCTTGACCTTCCCCTTGCTCGGCCTGAGCTGCTGAGCCCAGCCGCGATGATCAACATCTTGGGCCCTGAAGACTGGGAGGGCGGTTATTCTGTTACCGGCCTAGAAAAGATGTCCAGGGTGCCCGGGGCAAAACTCTACCTTTACGGCAAGCAAACGTCAAAACCAAGGAGAAAACTAGGTCACGTTACCGCCACCGGTAGATCGCGCGAAGAGGCGCAACGCCGAGCCAGGCAAGCACGGAACGCGCTCAAGATAATTCCCGAAGCGGAGGTGCAAGGTTGAAACCACTTGTGGGAATCATCATGGGTAGCGACTCTGACCTACCAGTAATGAAGGAGGCAGACGAATTTCTGAACGAATTCAGGGTGCCTCACTCAGTCGAAATCGTTTCCGCGCACAGGACGACTCGCAAGATGGTGGAATTCGCTTCTAAAGCATTGGACAACGGTATCGAAGTTATCATTGCCGGCGCGGGCGGTGCTGCGCACCTTCCAGGAATGGTAGCTTCCCTGACCCCTCTGCCTGTAATCGGAGTCCCGATAAAGACTAGGAGCCTCGATGGCCTCGATTCACTTCTTTCTATAGCGCAGATGCCACCAGGTGTCCCAGTCGCTACGGTAGCCATTAACGGAGCCAAAAACGCTGCAATTTTGGCTTGTCAGATTCTGGCTATAGCTCACCCTCAGATTGCTTCAATGATTGGCCGATACAAGAAAAACTTGGAGTCAGATGTGCTTGAAAAAGCACGATCTTTGAAAAATCGCGGCGCAGAAAAGTACCTAAAGGCGATGCTTGAGCGAAAATAGTCCAG
>DATEEE010000100.1:0-5641 GCA_035281285.1 Nitrososphaera sp. | reverse complement strand
GTCATACTCGGCACTGTATTGCAAGGAAAGAGATACGAGATCGATTGACCTTTCATACTCCTCCGGCGAGCCAGTCGAAATATGGTTTCTAAGGTGAATATTGCTCTCTTTCTCAGCCTGGATTGCCTTGATCAGATTGTCTTTTGCTGTCATGTATCTTTCGGGAGTACCCAGGCTTTCAGCCCTGTCAATTAGCTCCTGGTACCTTGAATCGTAGCTGTCAACAATAGATATCATTGTGCTGTTGTCATGCTGTCCGCCGACCCATTTTGCTTCCTCTGCCTGGTATTCCCGGGTGAGTGCAATTGCATCAGTAGCGATTAAGTCGATTGACCGTTTGAATTCGTTGTTCCTACCAGTCTCTGCCTGCAGGAGAACCATGAAGCCAATAATTGCACCCATGGCTGCGATACCGCCTATTACAACCGCTCTGCTCGCACTCTTGCCTCGCTTCATCTGGGAACCGCGGATGGCATTTCAAGAGTATAAACCAAGCTCCGACGCCGGTTAATCTCTGAATTGAAGCATTCCGACCATTGTTACACCCCCCCAAAAGAAGTGAAAGCAACGGCTGTCTCAAGGAGTTTCGACGCAGCTGAGTCAATTCGCGAAAGACTGACAATAACCCCCACGGCAATTTTGCTTCACAAACAAGTATTATATCGCTCAAAGCCAACCACTGCTCAAGTTGGCAGCTGAAGGCGGCGAACAATTAGATACTAGAAAAACCATTGCCCAAGCCCCGCTGAACCTGCTTTTCAACCCTTCTCTCCTCATCCGCAAAGACGTTTGGAATGTCGACGTAGCCCGGCTCCTAGAGATGTTCCTTCAGCTGATTCAGGCCACCGGTAACAAGGATTTGAGAATTTGCGGCATTGCTGCCGTTTCCTCGTCAATGATCTATCGTTTGAAGGTGGAGAGCATTTTTGCGCTGGAAAAGATAGCGATGCAGAAGAAGGGCCTTCAGGACCAGGGAGAGCAGCCGATACTCCAGCTGAACCCACTAGAGATCCCGTTCAGAGTCGAGCCGACCTATCCGGTCTCAGTCGAGGACTTGCTCAAAATGCTCGAGAACATGATAATGGAACTGGCCCATCCGAGGCCCAAGAGGAAACAGCTGCAACTCGAGCCAGTCCAGACATTTGACTTTGACGCCTATTTGCTGAAGTTTGAGCAGATCATTCAGGGTTACGAGGCAATGATAATGGATGTCGTGGCCGCTGACGGATCGCTGATGTTCAAGTCATTTGTGGCCAAGATGGATCCGGTTGAAGTCGCTCGCTGTTTTATTGCCATTCTGTACTTGGCCATGAAGGGCAAAGTTGCACTGGACCAGCCTGAGGATTCTGAAGACGTCAAGGTCACGTTGACGCCAAAAACTGCCGCGCCGCCCGCTGAGCAGCAATAAGATAATAAATCAACAGGGAGTCATTGTATCCAAGTTTGCGCGATTCACTCCCTGAGGACGAAGTGGTTGCAAGGATTGAAGCGGCACTTTACTCGGCAGGCAGACCTCTTTCAGTTGACGAGCTGATCAGGGCCTCGGGGACCAACTCGAAGGAAAAGACCCTGAAAGTAGTCGGAGACTTGATAAAGAGAACGAAAACCGTCTTCAAGGCTATCGAGGTTGCTCAGCTCGATGACGGCAATTTCGTCTTCCAGCTAAAACCCCAGTATTCGCCCCTTGTGCGCAAGTTTGCCCAGCATCCGCTCGTGCCGTCGTCCGCGCTGAAGACCCTTTCCTACATTGCGTACGAACAGCCAGTAACTTCAAAGCGACTGGTTCAGATCCGGGGAAGCCAGGTCTACACTCATCTGAAGGAACTCGAGCAGCTCCAATTCATAGAGCATGAAACTCTGGGTAGGCTCAAGGTCTACAGAACTGCGAAAAAATTCCAGGAATATTTCGGAATAACTGACATGAGTGCGATGAAGACCAAGCTAGTCGCCGGGACAAACAAGAAGCCGCCTGAAGCACCGGCTCAGACCCCTGCCAGCATGCCAGAAAAGTCTTAATTACAGTGCCGGCCAACTCGTTCCCAGCAATGCGAAAATCCATTGAGAACCTTGCAGGTCGCAAATTGACCGGCGGGCGCAAAGTCGCTCTCAGGGGCAGGAGAAAATTTGAGATTGATCGTTATCCTAACGAGGCCGTGGTGGGTCCGACCCAGATAGTCACCCGCAGAATCCGCGGCAACAACGTAAAGGCTGCCTTCAAGACGGCAGAATTTGCCAACATTGTAGACCAGGAATCAAAGAAAGTGACAAGATCCAAGATTTTGAGGGTCACAAAGAATCCGGCGAACAGAGACTACGAGCGAAGAGGCGTCATTAGCCAGGGTGCAGTCATTGAAACCGAAGGCGGCTCGGCGAGAGTGGTTTCTAGACCCGGACAAGACGGAGTAGTTAACGCAATTCTCATAAAATCGGCCGCAAAGACTGCCTAGCATAAGCGACAAACTCTTTTTCCCCTTTTGGGCAGGCATTTCTCTCGCAGCATTCCGGCTAGAACAGAGGAATTGGAGTCATCTCTCACTCCGGCCAAAGTCGAATCCGATTAATGACACTCAGTTGGGTCCGCCGCCCTTCGAATTTGTGTGCTTCGGTCATTCCTGTCGACTGCGAATCTCGCTTCAGTTTATTAGTAACTGACAGAATACAGACGGATCGGATTGAAGGACTATGACCACGTGATTCTCTGGCTGGACTACTTTAACAAAAACCTCAAGCGCCGCCAGGGGAGGAAAGTCAAGCGGGAACTCTCAGTCTTTGATCCTACCGTGGCAGAACTTTCTGAAGCAGCAAAGTCTGCAGGGCTCAACTTCACTGACGCAGAGGTGAACGACGGCGCAAGGTTTCCGCGCCGGTCTTTTGCGAAATCCGGCTATGTAATGGTCGCAAAGAAGGAAGGGGTGAAGAAGGACCAGATGCTCGATGCAGTGGCTGAAAAGTTGGTACAGAAAAGAAGCCGGCAGAAATCCGGAAGTCCTGGAAAAAAGTAACTCTGATCTGTTTGCTTCCGGTATTGCGCGGGCAAGAATGTTGTTTATTCAAATACAAATAATTATTGACAGAAGCAATTGATAGCAAGTAATTCGCAATGCACTCTACCAAAGTGGGGGAGATAGGGGAGGTCATGCATCTTGCAAAAAGTGGAAGACTCATCGTAAAACTCAATGCAACAGGGGCGCAGCTGCGCACAGGCGATCTGGTAGTAGACGCTTCCGGAAAAAGGGTCGGACGAATTGCCGAACTCATTGGCCCGGTCAGCTCGCCATACGCTTCGGTTATTCCAATGACCGACAGGACAAGCAGACTGGCAGGAAGCAAGGTGTTCAGCGGCGGGTCGCAGGCAAAGCCAAGGCCGCGCAGCCAGGCCGCTCATAGGCGCAGGGAGCGATAGAAGACATGACCTCTGCAGAATACTCCACCCAGTGCCCCGAATGCACGGCCAACCTCATCCAGGACCACAGCAAGGGGGAATGCATCTGCGAAAGGTGCGGCTGCGTCGTTATGGACCAGTTTGAGGATTACGGCAGAGAGTCGAATTCGACTGACTATGAGGAGAAGGCAAAGAACACCAGGGCCAGTGGCTCGACCAGTTTTGCACTGCACGACTATGGGCTTCGCACGGAAATAGCATACGGCACAAAGGACTACGCGGGCAAGCCGATCGACTACCATATGGCTGAAACCATGAACAATGTGCGCAAGTGGCACACTCGAACCCGCATATTTTCACCTCAGCAAAGAAGGCTCTCCAACGTTCTCACAAAGATTAATGAGACCTGTTCCGCAATGCTTCTGCCAAAACTAATCGTAGAGTCCGCAGCGATGCTCTATCGAAATTTTGAGAGCAACTTTGAGGCGAAAGGAAAATCAATTTCCTGCATGGCAGCGGCGACTATTTTTCTTGCGTGCAAGAAGTGCTCGGTGGTAAGATCACTGGACGAGATTGTCGAAGCAACAGGGCTCACGGATCAGGACCGATCCAGTGTAAAGCTGGCTTCAAAGTACTACCGGTTGATGGTAATGGAAATGGGGGTATTTTCCACTCCAGAGGCCGCGGCTCCCGGATCGCAGCAGCCAACACGCGTCCCCGTCATGTCTCTTGCCGTTGATCAGTATATCTCAAAGCTCGCCAACATGGCCAAGATCGACACAAAGGTGGAGCGCCTGGCAATTGACATCGCGCACAAGACCAACGATCATCTGCTTGCCGATGGAAAGGCTCCAAACGGACTCGCGGCTGCGTACATCTACGTGGCATCAATCCTGCTCGACATCAATATCCTCCAGCGCGACGTGTCCAGCCTTTCGGGAGTCACTGAGGTCACTATTCGCAACAGATGCAAGGACATCCTCACTGCCTTCAGGCTAAATCTGACCGTGAGACCGCAGGTAAAATCCCTTCAGCGGAACTGACTGTTTAAAAGCAAGCCGTCCCAATACTCATTGATGCTGTGTAGAGCGTGCGGTGGCGAAATGAGCCCAACCGAATACTGCCCTTCATGCAACGAGGGAATCGTCTGGAAGTGCGATAGCTGCGAAAAGGAAAACGACAAGTCTATCCACACCTACCATCCAGCGACGGAAGAAATCTCTACTTCGATCCCGACCTCGGTGGTTGGCACACTCGTGTGCCTCGCTACCGGAATAGTGGCAGCTGTCTAGCTAGTTCTCTTCGTTTCTACGCCTGAACCTAAGAAATATCGCGACTCCGATCAGGCCCGCCAACAAAGCGATAAGGAGCAGAAACGATCCCTCGTCGCGGACTGTCCCTTCCGGGAGAATCGCCATGACTAGCTGCCTTATCATTGTGGCCATGAACATTTTTTATTCCCCATCCATAAGTTTTCGTATCTGATTAAGTTCGAGTACCTCAACCCTCTCGCTGGGCTCGCCATGCTGGTAGCCGGCCTGTTCCTTCTGACTTTTGGGTACGTTGCCTACGCGCTCCCGCCGATAGCAGTAGGGCTGTTCCTGATCTTGTTCTATAGAAAGCAATTGCTAGAGCTCATCGGCGCCTAGTTTCCATCCCGCTCAGCTTGATCGCCGTATCAAGTACGTCGGCTCCCATGACTAGCCCAATGGACCCCTTCTTGGCGTAGGTCTCGGTAAATCTTGCGCTGCCATCCTGGCGAACTTCCGGTCCTGACACCAGAAGCGGTACCGGGTCGTCGCTATGCCCTTTCTTTATGCAGGGAGTGGAATGGTCTCCGGAAACCACAATTGCACTGTAGGACTTTAGCTCGCCCATTAGCGTCCCGAAGAATCTCTTGTCGATATCCTCGATATTCTTTTTCTTGCCCTTTGCATCTCCGTCATGCCCGTACTCGTCAGGGCCCTTGATGTGCACGTAGACCGCATTTACTTTTGAAAGGCTCCTGGCGGCAACAACGGCCTTCTCTTCATAGTCGTCGAGATCGCCTCCCCTGAACATCTGCATTTTCAATACCTTTGATATGCCTATTTCAACGGGCATGTCTACGATGCAACCTACCTTGATTCCGTGCCGCTGATTTATCGGTGTGAGATCAGGATACCTGTTGCCAGAGTCCCTTGCCAGGATGCAGTTCATGGCTCTCCTCCCTGAGGCAACTCTGGCCTTGTTAACTGGATGATCTCTGAGGATCTTTAT
>DATEEE010000099.1:0-6095 GCA_035281285.1 Nitrososphaera sp. | reverse complement strand
ATGTAGTCCACAGCACTCGCAGTGGCTTCTGGACGTCTTTAGGTAATAGTCGCACCTTCTGCAGTACCTATAGCCCTTTTCGTAAGGTCTGTTCACCTTCACCTCGGCGAGTGACGACTCGATCAACTGGAGACATGTATTTTTGCACGTCATTATTCTGAATCAAGAATTATTGCTTATAACAGAGCAAGCACCACGGGGGGAGGGAGAGGCTGTCCCGGATTGGACTGGAGCAATTTCATTCCGCGAGCTGTAGGATGTTGGAGCCGTTTGCTCCCCGTTACGGCAAGGATATTATGAACATCCAGTCCACACTCTTGCATGCCCTACCAGGATGCAGACGACGGACACAGAACTGTGATCACAGGAGATGTAATTGCTCACGCTAGACAGGTTTTTGATAGCGGGCTTCAGCTAGAGGCCATTATTCTTGCACACGAATTCCTTGAGCAGAAACTGAACCATTTTCACAACAGCATCGCAAGTGCTGGAACTCCGATGGTGCATCGGAAATTCAAGAACATCATTGACGTCCTGGCGTCAGCCGAAATACTGACGGATGACGGCTATGCGGTTCTCAACGAATTCAATCGGCTCCGGAACATAAATTCGAACCTCGTGCTCAATTCTTCCCTGACTCTCAAGGGTGCCAAGAAGGGCGACATGGCAAAAGCCATGAGCCTTGCTGAAGAATGTGAGAAAATAATCTCCCGGCTATCCGACGAGGCCGTAAGCCAAAAGTCGCGGAAAAAGGCCAGGAAAAGAGGCTAGTGGTGGTGACCGCATCCGCAGCCGCCGGACATTTCGCCGTGGCCGTGGGACGATGAACATGATGGGCATCTCTGCGCACCATCTTCGGCCATGAACATGACGCCACACGCAACACACTTTTGTTTCTGCAATCCTTGCATAGTCCGACTGTCCCAAAGTGCCATATTAATGCGTTGGCGGGCAGCGATTTCGCCGAATCACTCATGGTCGCTGCCAAATAGCGTCGCTGATATGCCGGTTTGCTAGAAGCTCGACAGCTTGTTTGCCGTGGCGAGGAATTTGACAAAAGCATGTACAAGGCCTCGCCTTTCAGGCTCTTCCATTTCAGAAATCTGGCCGTCAGACATGCGGAAGCATCTTCTCAGAATAGCTGATACCATCCTGTCGGTGTCCTCGAAATACTTTTTCGTGGACTTTGCGTTGAGCGCGTCGAGCTTTCTGTTCCGATCTTCGTTCATTTTCATTATTGTCTTGAGCTCATCAACCGTGAGCCGATCAAAAACTGTGTACTCCCGGCCATTGTGGTGGAAAATGATGTGATCCACGACGATTGGATTTGCCGGCGCGTCCGATTATTACCTTTCGTTGGACAGCAACTCACATCAGGAATGTCGCTCGCGGAGGGCTTCCTTGCTTGTGGAAACTTAACAGGCTAGAAAGCAGTAGCCCTTTTCAGCTCATCCTTGATCTTATTCAGGACAATGTCGGCAGCAGTAACGCCGAGGACAAACCTCAGCTTTGACTCAAACTTGTCGGGGGCAAGCATCATCGCCTGTTTGTCCATCCCGAAATCCTTCAGGAGGACCGAGAAAATCAGCTCGGATATGCCTTCGCCGAGCGCGGTGTTGAGGCCATTTCGCACCGCCTCCAGGCAGCGCTCGCTGTTCCACTCTATTAGCCGGCCGTCGCTGTGCGCGGTACTCTGGTGCGAGTTGAGTAGCATGATTATGTGCTTCAGGGGCATTATGTCAAACATTTCTGAGGAATAGCAGCACCTCGCTTCGAACTCTCCGTTGTACCTGTGAGAGACCAGCATCTCATAGTCCACCAGCCTGTGCTGATGCAGTTCTGAAGTAAAAAATGATTCAGAAGGCATTCCTATTCCGACCACCCCCTTAAGGTTCTCCTTGCCCCGTTTTTTCTCGACGGAAGAAAATATCTTTGACCACTGCTCGCTGAGTACGTGGCCGGCAACCTTCGGGGAGTAAAATGTGTCCTTGTTGATTATCGTAAGCGAACCAGATTGGATGTAGTCCTCGACTGGTAGCCCGTGGCGAGAAAAGTTCTGGATGGTAGAGTTTTCATTCTGGCCTACGACGTACACCACAGCATAGCCTTGCGAAATGAATTCGGATATCATGCCGCAAATGCCGGGCTGCCAATAGTCCTTATCCATCGCGTCGGCATCAAAGACGCAAATCGAATGAGAGTGCCCCAACCATGCTGCGCTATCATTAAAAGATATAAAAATGTACTTTTGATTCCAGCTTTGGAAAAAAAGCGATCAGAAGGAATCGCCGGGCATTCCAGGAGCAGCGGAGAATTTTCTCCCTAGCACTTATCAGCCGATACGCTTCAGCAGGTACGACAAGCCAATCCTCGTGCCCTTTTGCTTGTCCTCTTCCACGCCCAGAAAGCTGACGCCGAATTCGCGGGGAAGCCTGATTCCCCTGATGTTACGAGCCGAGAGCAATTCCAGCAGCGAGTCGGTAACTCCAGATGCAGGGATTGGCAGGTAGCGTCTAAAGTCCTGGATGAGCGGCTCAAGCGCGTCCTCTGTGGACCAGTCAGTCACCCACCTGCCAAGGGCCACGTCTGGGGTCACCATCCTGAGCTCGTCGTGGAACGGCGTCGGGTCGTCAAGCCGGAAGAGCGTGTTGGTTATCGAGACGTCGGACCTGCCCCTGAGCATGTTTGCAAACGAATAGCGCATGTCCACATCGCCGTCCTCGTAGTTAAAGTAAAAGAGCTGCGACCGGGGCGAGACAGCCGAATCAGAAACCAACATTCCTTCCCAAACCCCGACGAGTTCCTTTTCTCCCGGCAAGTAACTGAGCGTATTGCTGTTGAAGATTGCGAGCAGATCCTGCTCGGTCATAAAGTCAATGTCGTACTCCCTCGACATGCTAAAGCTGAACAGCTCCCTTCCCCTGCCAAACGTGCCGAGAAAGGCCTTTCCAAGTATCGTATTTTCGCCCACCATCTTTAGTAGGTCGTAGGCCGTGGAATATGGAAGTTCGAGGTATTCCAGGTGTATGACCTTGCCGTATCCGGGAAGTTCCTTTTCCGCTGCCAGGCTCTTTGCGTCCACAAGCTGCGTTTCAAAGGGGTGGGTAATCCCGTCCATCGATTCCCCCGTGTTCCGCGGCGTGAAGCGCTTGTAAAAGCCGCCAAAGTACCGCAGGGCCATGGTCATCACGTCATTTTCCCGGCCGTAGAAGCCCTTCCAGAACATGTTGTTGTATATCCGGAGCGTCTTGGGATCGAACATCCAGTTCTGCCCTGGCCGCAGCTCTTTGTCGACGGAATTCGCAAGCTTGGGAAAGAGGTCTGACCTGTGATCTGCTACCGCGAACATCTCGCCGATACTCTCCCCGCTGCAGAACCTCGGCTGGGTGATGTCGCACGTGGAGCCCGGTGAGCTGACAATTGCTTGCTGGTTCCAGTTGTTGGCGATCTTGCTGGCGGTGATCGCGGCAAGGGCCATCACGGTCTGCTGCGGGTTGACCCCGAGCGCGGTTGGGAACACGCTTGCGTCGCAGACATAAAGGTTGTCAAAGTCGTGCGCCTTGCAGTCAGAATCCACGACGCATTGCTTTGGATCGCTTCCCATCCTGTTCCCGCCCTGGGGATGGGCCGAGCCGAGCATCAGGCCGTCGGGGTTGTCCCTCACTGCATCCTTTAGGAGCGGGACGTCAGCCCTGTTCCGAAGCTCGGGTAGATCCCTGTGCGAAGTGATAACTGAAGTGGCACCCTCGTTGAACCACATCCGGGCGAGTATCCCCATCCCTCTGGCCATGTCGTCAATGGTCTGGGGAGAAAGGTTGTAGATGACCTTGGGGTTGCCGTTGTACGACATCAGAACAGAGCCAGTTGGCTCGTCCCTTGCCATTACTCCGGCCATCGTGTAATGCGAATAGTTTTCCATCATCTTTGCGTGGTCTATGCCCATGCTGGGTATCGCAAGGGCCATCTGGAATATGGGCAGGAATATGCTCTCTATCAGGAACCCTCCCCGCTCGACTCCGTTGGTGACTCCGAATTCGTGACAGGTATAGGACATGGGGATCCCCCTGTTGCCGTAGATCTCGTCCTTGAACACTCCCATGACGAAAGGCGCGGGGTGCAGCGCCAGACCCTTTCCAACGCACTTGCCACCTATCTTGGACTTTTGCAGCAGATTTGAAGATGCAATAGCGCCGGCCGACACAACGACTACCTTGGCGTTCACGCGAATTCTGAATTTTTCGTTTCCGGCCGGATCGACAAATGTCCCGTCGACTCCCGTCGCGGTTCTGTTTTCAAAAGTGATCCTGTCGGCCCTGCAGTTGCAATACGCTTCAAAGTCTGAAGACGGGTCAGCCAGCGCGCTGTGAATGTACGTGACAAGCATGCTCTGCTTTGTGTCGTAGTGGCAGCCAAGGTGGCAGAACCCACACTTTACGCAGGACGAAAGAGACGAGTCAGAGATTGAAGGCCCACAGTTCCTGTGGTTCTTGTAATGGAGGATCGGCTTTCCTTCAATCCTGAAGGCCTCGCAGGCGTCGCGCAGCTTGCGGGCATTGGCGTTCAACTCGTCATCGGTTACCTCGGCGATGTGGATTGCCTTGGCCACTTCGTCGTTGGCCTTATCCCATTCTTCCTTTGCTATGGCGACTCCCATGCCCTGCCACTGTTTTATTACGAGATCGGGAATGCGAAAACAGACTGCGTCGTTAATGACTGTGGACCCGCCAAGGCAGGAGCCCTGGGCGATCGCGATACGAAGGTTGGATGTAAAATTTGCGCCAGCGTTCTTCCAAAGGAGCGGGATCATGTCGGCTTCCCTCTGGTTCATGGACTCGCCGTCATAGTAGCCGCCGCGCTCCAGCATGACAACCGATTTTCCGGCCTTGGCCAGCTTTGCGGCAATGACTGCCCCTGCTGCTCCGGAGCCGATGATGCAGACATCAACGTTTCTTACGACGTCCGACGTAACCACCTGGTACTTTTCCTGCCGCTTTCCGAAATTTTCCGTGCCGTAGATTGAATTTGGCACCTACTTGCTCGCCTCCCATGCAAGTTTGTGATTATGCTGGGAATCCCGAGGCCTGAGGGGGACCTGCGGGCCGTCGTACCTTACCTGCCTCCAAGCTAACTCTCCGGTGTATACAATCCACGAATTTATGGATCGATTGAGAAGCGAATAAACCCGTGCAAAATCGCTGTTGTTTACCGTTGCGACATCGCCGATGCTGGCAAACGCGGCAAGAGTCCGGTCCATGTTCCGGAGGTAGGGGTCGTCAGCCGACGCGTTCTGTTTTTGGAGCGAGCTGATCTTGATTTCAAAGGGGGCGTCGCTCGCGTTCGGGTCGAGGCCCCTCAGAGGCTCGGTCCTGCCGACTATCTCGCCCTTTGCATTTCTGGCTATAAAGTAAATGTCGACCTTTCCTTCAATTGTCGATTCACTGAAAACGTCAGACGAAAAAGAAATCTCAAATGTGCCGTCCTGCTTGACCCACGCGGCACCCAGCAAGTCATCGTTATGGTCCTCAAAAAATCCCAGGTCGCTGTCCATCGCAAAGACTTTCACTCCGGTCACCGGGTTTCCGTCAAGATCCCTTACCCTTCCTTTGACGACAAAATCTGCCACGGGTTCAGAACTAGTATTGTATTATAAATCGATTCTGGTAGTTTCTTAGGGAGTGGCCGGCAATACCCTAGAATAATTTTTCTAGTGGTTCGTGGTTCGCAAAGCTGTTGTCCGCGACGGAGGAGCTCTTTTGGTTTTCACACAAGGCGAGACGCTACCAGATTGAAGAGCAGGAATTTGAGAACATCTTTTCCTGGCGGAGCAACAACATGGTGATTTGGGACTGGGACAGGTGCTCAGTCAGCGTCAGCAGGCGGCTGGCCAACGGCAAGATCAGGTTTGTGATAAGCAGCAGGACCAACCGCAACAGCGAATTCATCGGCAGCAAGCCCGTCCACTTGAGGTTCATGCTCACTATAGATGCGGCCAGCGTAAAGCAGCCATGGGAAGAGCAGTACGCCGTGACAACCAGGAGAAAGAGCCTTGAAAGCATCGCGGGGAAGGAATTTCCGCGCTGGGTCTTTAGCCTGGA
>DATEEE010000098.1:0-5515 GCA_035281285.1 Nitrososphaera sp. | reverse complement strand
AATGGCTGAAACAGGCCAGTCAGTCGTGCTAGAGCTGGTTCCGCAGTACTTTTCTACGTGGAGCTTTGGCGGCTAGTCGCAATAGTAATTATACCGCACAGCTTCTTTTTCCACCGCGTTTGACCAAGGGCATGACATATAGAGACGCAGGAGTTGACGTTGGCAAAATCCGTTCCGCGCAGGCTTCGATTGGCGAAATAATTTCGGCAACCCACAGTCTGCCAAAAATGGGCAAGGTCCTATCCGGCTTTGGCCACTATGCCGGGTTGATCAAGATTGGCCGTTCCACCCTCGCACTGCATTCAGACGGCGTCGGGACCAAGGTCCTAGTAGCGCAGCTGATGGGCAGATATGATACGGTCGGAATAGATTGCGTCGCAATGAACGTAAATGATGTCATTTGCGTGGGCGCACAGCCGGTTGGCTTCATTGACTACATCGCGCTGCGGCAGCCAAACGATCGCCTAGTCCAAGAAATTGCCAGTGGGCTTGTTGCGGGCGCACGACAGTCAGGCATGGCAATTATTGGAGGCGAGACAGCCGTCCTCCCTGACATCATCGCGGGAGAGGACGAAAACGCTTTTGACCTCGCCGGGACGGTGATGGGCGTTATCAGAGGAAAACCAATACTGGGAAATGCAGTTAAACCAGGCGACGTAATTGTAGGTGCCGAAAGTAGTGGTTTGCACTCGAACGGTTATACACTTGCGCGCAAGGTCTTGCTCGGAAAGTACTCGGTTGACGACATTGCAGATCACCTGGTACAGACAGTCGGCGAAGAACTATTGGTTCCAACCAGAATCTATGTAAAGCCGGTGATGGAGCTCGTGGAAAAGGTTCCCTCGGCTGTCCACGGGCTTGCTCACATTACGGGCGGCGCTTTCACAAAGCTTCCCCGTCTGAATAGAAAAGTCAGCTTTGAGCTGGACGGCATGCCAGACCCCACTGGGATATTCAAGCAAATTCAGGTGGATGGCGGTGTCGAACTGGACGAGATGTACCGCACATTCAACATGGGGATTGGCTTTTGCGTAATATGTCCAAAGCAATCGGCCGAGGGCGTTATCAGAGTATTCAAGAAGCACAGGATCGACTCAAAGATAGTTGGAAGGATAGAGAGGGGCAAGGGGGAAGTGGCAGCTACAATTGACGGAAAGCGGCGTCTCCTTTGACACACAAAAATTATATGCGCTCTCTACTGTTTTTGAAAAACGTTGCTTGCAGCTGAAAAAGACGAATACGAGCACGCCTGCAGGGCCATGGCCCTCAAGATCGACAGCTGTGAGGATCTAACGCTTTCCGCCGCTTTTGCGATAATGAAGCAGGTTTCTTCCGAATACCGACTTGACTCGCTGCCAAAGAGTGAGCACGTCATGAAGTACCTGCTGCGGCCAAAGTCACGACGGCTCTTGATGATCCGCCCTGCCAAGACCGCTTCCGGCGTCGCAGTGATCGCCGTGATGCCAAAGCCATTCGAATGCCCGCACGGACGGTGCACGTACTGTCCAGGTGGAATTGAGCACAACACGCCGCTCAGCTACACTGGGACCGAGCCGGCAACTAGGGCGGCGCAAAGATTCGACTATGATCCTTTCCAGCAGGCGCAGAGCAAGCTGCTCCAGCTGAATTCAAGAGGGCATGAAACCAGCAAGACCGAGTTGGTGTTTGTGGGAGGGACATTTCCATTCATGCCTCCGGACTACCAGAAGGACTTTGCAAAGTCCTGCTATGACGCCCTCAATGGGTTCAGGTCCGACAACCTGGAGCAGGCGATCGCCTCCAACGAAGTTGCGCGCAACCGATGTGTCGGCCTTACCGTGGAGACAAAGCCTGACTATTGCAAGGAGAACCACATAGATCTGATGCTCGAGCTCGGCGCCACCCGCGTTGAAATAGGCGTCCAGACGCTGCAAGAAAATGTTTACAGGATAGTAAACCGCGGGCACACGCTCGACGATGTGACCCATGCGTTTAGGGCGGCTCGCGAGTCCGGTTACAAAATCGTAGCTCACATGATGCCTGGACTCCCTGGCTCGTCGCCGGAACAAGATGTTCAGGACTTTAGACGGCTGTTCGATGACGATTCCTTCAAGCCCGACATGCTCAAAATCTATCCTACTCTGGTCCTTGAGGGCACGGGCCTTTACCGGCTGCATGCGTCTGGAAAGTATCATGCTTACAGCGACAACGATCTGATCAAAGTGATAGTTGAAGCGAAAAAGTTGATACCGCCATGGATGAGAATAATGCGAGTCCAGCGCGAAATTGAATCAAAGGACATTATCGCCGGACCACGCAGCGGGAACCTGCGGCAGCTGGTTCTGCAAAGGCTTCGCGACGAAGGCGTGTCCTGCAGGTGCATACGGTGCAGAGAAGCCGGCCTGCAGAACAGGTTCCCTCGGGAAGAAGATGTCGTTCTCGTCCGACGTGAATACACTGCGTCGTCTGGTAAAGAGATCTTTCTCTCTTTCGAAGACACAGGCGGCAAAACGATATTGGGATTCCTGCGCCTGCGCAAGCCCGCCAATCCCCACAGAGCGGAACTCGCCGGCGCTGCAATAGTCAGGGAGCTGCACATCTATGGGCAGGCGATAGGGGTTGGCTTGGGCGAGGCAGGCGACAGTCTTCAGCATAGGGGATACGGCGGCCGCCTGCTCAGAGCGGCAGAGGAAATAGCGCAATCCGAGTTCGGTGTCGAAAAGATATCTGTCATATCGGCAGTAGGCACCAGGGAATACTATAGGAAGCAGGGATACACTATGGACGGCCCGTACGTTTCAAAGGTGCTTTAATTGAGAGAGGAAGAGCAGGTCATAATTGGCAAGGGCACCTGGATCGACAAGGTCGCGGACACCCTGATCAAGCGGGAAGAGCGCCTTGGAAGGAGCCTGAGCCTTGTCCGCGTTGAAAGCGGGCTAGGTGCGTCCGGCATCCCGCACATCGGCAGCATGGGCGACGCGGTGAGGGCGTACGGCATCGCGCTGGCGTTGCAGAATTTCGGGATAAAGTCAGAGCTCGTGGCGTATTCTGATGACATGGACGGTCTCCGCAAGATTCCTGCAGGTTTGCCGGACTGGCTGAAGGACCACATCGCCAGGCCCGTTTCTTCCATACCTGACCCTTTCGGCGACTGCCATCCTTCATACGGCGCGCATATGAGCAGCCTCCTGTTAGACGGTCTCGACAGGGCTGGCATAAAGTACAGGTTCCAGAGCGGCAGGCAGGCCTATGCTGACGGGATACTAGCCGGGCAGATAGACGTCATACTTCGCAGCAGCGAAAAATTGGGCAAGAAAATCGCCGAGTTTGTCGGGCAGGAAAAGTATACCGAAGTTCTGCCGTATTTTCCGGTCTGTGAGAACTGCCGCCGGCTCTACACCGCGGTTGCGCGCAAGTACCTGCCTGACGAAAGAAAAGTCACATACTCGTGCACGGGGGGCAGGATAGGCAAAGTCGAAGTGAAAGGTTGCGGCCACACTGGCGAAGCCGACATCACCAAGGGCCACGGCAAGCTTGCATGGAAGGTAGAGTTCGCCGCCAGGTGGCAGGCACTTGACATTAGGTTTGAAGCGTACGGCAAGGACATCATGGACTCTGTGAGGGTTAACGACTGGGTGTCCACCGAAATTCTCGGATACCACCATCCGCTCCACGTAAAGTATGAGCTATTCCTAGACAAGTCGGGCAAGAAGATAAGCAAGTCTGCTGGAAACGTGCTGACTCCGCAGATGTGGATGCGCTATGGGACACCAGAGTCAATCCTCCTGCTCCTCTACAAGCGAATTACAGGCACCCGCCACGTTGGACTGGACGACATCAGAATTCTGATGGACGAATACGACGCCCTGGAAGACAAGTACACTGGCAAGGTAAAGGAGGACAATCCGGCAAAGCTGGCAAAAGAAAAAGGCCTGTACGAGTACATCAACAAGCTCAACCCGCCGGCAAAGCCCGGACCCCACATACCTTATGAGCTAATAGTACAGCAGGCGGCAATTTTCCCTCCTGGAGACGACAGGTTTGAAAAGATCTTTAACAGGCTGGTGACATACAACATCGTCAAGGAAAAGGACGACGCCGTCATGAGGAGGATAGCGCTGGCTGCAAACTGGGCCGACGACAACGCAAGCCAGGAAGGAGAGAAATTTGACGTGCAGGTGTCAGAGAAGTTGAAAAAGGCCTTGCAAGAACTCGTCCAAGAGATAAAGCCCTTTGCGGGTGCGTCCGGAACGCCGGAGAACGCCAAGGCCCTGCAGTCGAAAGTGTTCGACGTTGCCCGCACTAACGGCATCGAGCCAAAGGAATTCTTTACGGCACTGTACAGGATGTTTCTCAACGCCGACAGGGGGCCGAGGATTGGCAATTATTTCCTTGACCTGGGCATCGATCGGGCGGTGCAGGTGATTACCCGTTACCTACGCTGACAGCAATCCGCTTAAATAGCAAGTTCGACCCAGAGACTTTGAAGTTTGAACCGCAAATACGCCGACAAGCCCCCCATGATAATAGTTCAGGGATCATGTCCTGACTTTGAAAAAGAGCGTACGAAAATTATGGAGTTCATTGGCACGCTTGAATGGAGCGTGCACTCAAAAGGCGACTGCGAATGCTCTTCCAGCGGCAAGGCCCTGGGGTGGGAGTTTTTCAACATTTATTTCAACCCGGATTTCGTGGAGAAGCTTCTCGATGTGTACCCAGAGATCCAAAAGCAGGAAGGAAATGACATAGAGCAGCGGTTCGTCCTCTGGCTGGGCAAGCAAATGAAAAAATCAAAACTGCAGTATTACCTGAAGCTGAGAGATGTGCCCCGCGAGCAGACGCGCGGGTTCAGGCTGAACCCGGACGCCTACAGGGACGACAGCGAGCTGGAAAGGCTGCGCTGAGATAAATAACCGGCTGCCAAAACAGGGTCAAGTGAAGCCCGGCGCAGTTATCTTTGACCTAGATGGCGTGCTCGTAAATTCCATGCCGACTCATGTAAAGTGCTGGCAGCAGGCCTTTGGCACAATAGGACTCTCGATCGCTGCGAGCGAGTTTTACAGGCTTGAGGGTATGCGCGGAGGAGAGCTAGTGAGCAAGATTCTTTTGGAAAAAAGTATGCCAGCGGGCAAAGAAACCATTTCCAGAGTGGAAAAGGAAAAGGCAAGGATATTTGCAATGATAAGGAAAACGGAGCCGCTCGTAACTTTGGAAATGTTGGAACGGATCCAAATCCCCAAGGCGGTGGTGAGCGGCTCGGGTAGAGGGGACGTGGAATTGATGCTAAAGGAAGCTTTCGGAAGCAGCTTGTTTGATTCGATAGTCACGGCCGATGACGTGGATCGCGGCAAGCCCGATCCAGCAGCCTTCCGGGAAGCCGCCCGTAAACTGGGTTTGGATTCTGGAAAAGTCGTGGTGGTCGAAAATGCGCCGCTTGGTGCGCTGGCTGCAAGGGACGCAGGTATGGAATGTTTCGTCGCGCTCAACAACAGCCCGCTGCCCAGGGCGGAGTTTGACGGCCTAGTCCCGGCGGAAA
>DATEEE010000097.1:0-4808 GCA_035281285.1 Nitrososphaera sp. | reverse complement strand
TACAACCTTGTCGAGGAGATCGCCGTCATGCAGGACCTGCTGCTGTTGAAAGTAAAGGTGTACCAGAGCGGATCGGTTCTTCGCGCCAACCTTTACTTCAAGAAGAGGGAGGGCGAGCTGGTACTGCGCAACTACCGGGCTTCGGACGCAATTGCGCTGGCGGCCTACTACGACGCGCCAATACTGGTGCGAAAGAGCCTATTTGAGCTCGACGACGGGCTGACGCCGGAAGAGCGCGAGAAGTTGTCGCAGCACGGGCAGGAATAGATCAGCAGGTTCCGGATCACGTTACTATTTCGCGCAGCTTTCGCTGCGCCGCGGCCTGCTTTATTTCCATGGCGATTCTCCGACCGACTCCCATGGTGTGTCCGAAATAGTATTTCGCATATGGGCTAGTCGTCGCCATGATTGGGTTCCCGGGGACGCGAAGCGAAACGTCGTAGACGACAAAGTCAAGTTCAGTGGTGACAATGCTCTGGAGCGAAATGGGACCTATCACTCCTGGCCGGTACTCTTTCCTGGCAGCGATGGCGAACTTGTCGCCCATCTCAAAGACTTTTTCGAGCAGCGACTCCCTGATGCTTGCAGGGGTGTGGCCCACCTCAATGTTCTGCGGCTGAATGTCCATTTCCATCTGCTGCCTTGCGGGCATTGAAACATAATCGTGCAAGTTGGTCTGGAGCCTCCTTTCGATTCCGAGGAATTCTGTTTCGCCCGAAAGCGGGGAGGTGAAAAAGTTAAGGTTGAAGTAAGTTCCGATCACATATTCCTCGATCGTCGCAGAGTCGAGGTCGGTCTTCTTGACGGCGCCCTGTTCCACTTTTTGCTTTGCCTTCTTCTTGTAGTCCTCGTACGAGCTGACGATGAAAAACGCCCTTTCCAGCTTGCGCTTTGCCTCCTGCACTTTCACCATCGCCGGGCCGGCGATCTCTGACGGATTTCGGTAGATGCGCGGGTGGCGTATGCCGGCTTTTTCCAAAAGGTAGTACTGGTTTCTCGGCGCGCTGCGCTCTTCGGCGCGCAGCATTGACCGGTTCCCAAAGACTGGAACTTTGAAATTGTCCTCAATGTTGTCGTAGCCCAGGTACGCGGTAAAGGCGCGGTGCGCGACCATCACCGTGTTTAGCTCCCTCAGCCTGTCCTGGTTCTCTCTGTTCAGCACGTCAGAGAACTTGTCCACCAGCATTATCTCGTCCGCCAAGCGCTTGAACCGCCGGTAAGGGAGGTCCCTGCCCTTCTGGCAGATGCAGACGGTCCTGAGCCCCTCGTCCTTTGCTCCGTCCATCACTTCGAGCGCGGAGTGGCTCCCGATGACGCCAACAGTCACGTTCTTTGCGTCATAACGATCGACGATGGAAGTGATCTGCTGCTGGCCGATCAACGGCTAGTGTTGAAAGGGGGATGTAATAAAATAGTTGCTGATTTGCCGGCTGGAAAATCTACTGTTTTGTCTTGCCAAGCTCCAGGTCGATTGCGGAGCGGAGCTCATCGTCATTCTTGTTGGTATAGTCAATTCCGAGCGTTTCAGCTATGGACTCTAGCTTTTCCCTGCCAACGCGGCCTTCGTTCTTGAGCTGCTGAAGCTCTTTCTTGGCCTCGATCCTGGCCTTTTCGTACTCGGCAGTCGCCTTTCCAAATGAGCGCGCTAGCTCGGGGATCTTTTTAACCCCGAAAAATACGACTACAATCAGGCCAATGATAATGACCCATTCCCATCCGTTCAGTCCCGCAAACTGCATTATCAGGTCGGAAAGACCCGCAGTTACCATTTAGGATACTTTATCAGCAGTGCGCATTTAAAGGTTAGTTTCCCTGGCGGCCTTTCTCTCGATTGCCATCATGCCTGCGAGATAGAGACCGATCATGGGCCCTGCGAGGAACCACATGGTAATCCCGCTGCCGTCCGGGGTAATAATCGCACCGAACACCACGAGTATTATCGCTGCGTAGCGAAAGTTCTTGCGCCAGAATTCAGGCGAGACCGCGCCTGTGAGCGAGACGCCGTACATGAGAATCGGAAGCTGGAAGGCGATTCCAAAGCCCAGTAGGAGCTGGAGCACGAACGAGATAAAATCGCTAATAGTGAGGAATGTCGCGACGTTGAGCGCCTGACCGTATTGATACAAAAAGTCAAGGATGTACGGAATCACGGCAAGGTAGGAAAAAATGATCCCGGCGACAAAGAGCGCAACTGCCGGGACAAAGACGTTGAGCATCCCGATCCTCACTTTGCCGCTTATTGCAGGGGCGATAAACGCTGCCAGCTCTCTAACAATAATGGGAACGGACGCCGTGATCCCTATCAGGGCAGAGACGTAAATCTGGGCAAAGAACGCCTGGCCCGGCGCCGTCTGGATTAGCTGAACTTCTTCCGGAAGCAGGCTCGCCTGCATCTGCAGTGTCAGCTGCGTCGAAAGGTTGTGGATTGGATCTGGGTACGGGTAATAGATCGTGGCTCCGCCAAACTCGGCCCCCTTTATGGCAAACGTCATGGCAAAAATAGTAATGATTATGACCGAGATCGCAACCCTGAACACTCTCACCCGGAGCTCTTCGATGTGTTCCCGGAGGGTCATCGCTGCGGCCATTGACACCTATCCTGTAGCCTTGTGAGAAATATATGCTCTTTCAGTCGGGCCCTGTAATCGGGAGCGCTTTTGAGGCAGGGAGCTTGAACGTCTCAGCATCTACCTCCTCCTTGGTTACCTTTTCAAATTCGAGTGTGAGTTCCACCGGCGCGTTGAACTTTAGGCTGATTTCGTTGGCCAGAACTCCTACTGAATTGGCGTCGGCAAACTCCTTGGAGCCCTGGAGAAACACCCTGCTCTGCCTGTGCAATAGCTCGCCCCCGAATTTGCCCTGGAGAAACGACGTGAGTTCTTCTACCGTCTTTTTTGGTATGTCGTTGTGATAAAAGCAGATCCCGTGGACGGGTTCCTTGTCAAATGGCGTGCCGTACCTGTACCAAAAAACGCCAAAGTGCTCGTACTCACCCTGCATGCATTTTATCTCCCAGTGGTTCGCCCTTTCGGCCGGATAGCTCGACGAAAGGACTTCTGTGATCCCGAGCCTCCAGTACCGTACGCGCACAGCCGACAGGTAAATTCCAGCCGTATAATAACGGTTCGCAGGGCGCCCGCAGCGGTGCATTCCATCGAAGAAAAACAAAAAAAGCCCGCCCGGGTGAATACTCGCCGTATGACAACAAGCCCCACACAACTGGACAGGACCAGCCTGTTTGGAGAAATGGAAAAGCAATTTGAATCCAAAAATGTGCATTATTTCAAGGACATGCTCAAGCACGACGATAGCATCGTCAGAACCCGCGCAGTGTGCATTTTAGCGGACATAGCAGCCGAGAACGCTGTTGATCCGATCGGAGACGTTCTAAAGCACGACAACAACGCACTGGTTAGGCATGAAGCGGCATTTTCACTGGGCCAGCTTGGCTTCACTTCCGGCATTTCCGCGCTCGCAGACGCAGTGGACAATGACCCGAGCTTTTTTGTACGGCACGAGGCGGCAGTCGCCCTCGGCGTGATAGGCTCGGAGGATGCCCGGAAAACGCTGGAGAGGTCTCTCTCTTCAGACGAGAGCGAGGAGGTAAGGGAGTCGGCAATGGTCGCCCTCGCCAACCTAGACTACATCAGGGCGGTCAACAGGAACAACAAGTTCACCAGGATGACAGGCGGCTAAAGCCCCGGTAAAATAAAATATGGCTGGGCACCTAGCGTATCATTCAGTTGACTGAAGAGCACAATCCCTGGATGAAGAACATCCGGGGAAGCTGGCGGGACGTGAAATGCCCCTGCGGGAGCGAATTCCATTTTGAGGGGAAGACGGAAGAGCTGTTCGCCTGGGAGCGGATACACCTCCGCCACATGGCCTCAGACTCCGAGAACCACGCAATGCTTTCGTTCTATCCCAACGACATGGTAATAATCTACCATTCGACCAGCGGCTACGTTTTGGAAAGGAGAAAACACAGAAAGGAAGAAGTGGCCGACCTCAATCACGCCCGGCTCTACGGACACGCAAAATTGGCTGGCGTGTGAATTTACTCGCTATTTTTGCCGACCGTGCGACCCGGATCGCAATGCTGACGCAGCATTCTTTTCCTGACTAGTTCGTAATTGAACTAATGGGGGATTCTGCTGCTTGTGCCCAGCCCATCTGGCTCATCGGCGCCGTAGAGTTTTTCCATTGCCGCGGTGAGTTGCTGGAGTCCTTCTGTGGCAGGTATCCAGTTCGCATCGTAAAGGCTCACGCCTCTTCCGCGGCTTTCCGTCGGCCGCCATGAATAGTATGTCCAGCCGAATTCATTCTCTTTGAACGAGCTGAGGAACACGTCGGTATCCAGCTGCGAACGCGCGCTCCATTCCCCGACAAGAACTTCCATACCCCATTCCTCGGACCAGCGCTTAAAGTTCTTGATCTGTCCTTCAGCCTGGCTCCCTTCATACGGAACAGAATAAAGGTGTGGGGTGTATACCACGCCTGAAACGTTCTGGGGGAGGATTTGGTACTCAAGAGACGGATTCCTCTGGAATCCCCAGGCAGTCTCCCTGTCGAAGAATATCCGCTTGTCGGTTACCTGCCGGATTTCCTTTGCCATGTACGTGTGGTATCTCCCCAAGTCTTCGTACTGGCTCGCGTTGAAAAGGTGCGGCTCGTTCATTATCTCGTACCCAACGACGTTGTCAAAACGGTCAACCCTTTGGATCACTTCTTCCAGGTAGTCGAGCTGTACATCCCAGACGGGTCTGCCATCAACAATGATTTCGTTTTTCAGAAACGCGCCCCAGAAA
>DATEEE010000096.1:0-5159 GCA_035281285.1 Nitrososphaera sp. | reverse complement strand
GGTGGATGATGCAAAGCACAAGGGGGCAAGGATTCTGACCGGCGGAAATGCGGTGAATAGGGACGGCTTTTTTTACGAGCCAACGATTATCTCCGAGGTAAACCATGACATGGAAGTCGTCAAGGAAGAAGTCTTTGGCCCTGCCGCACCGATAATCATCGTCGAGAACGAGCAGCAGGCTATGGTGGAAGCGAACAATTCGGAATTCGGGCTTGGTGCAAGCATATGGACCAACGACATAGAGCGGGGCATCCAGCTTGCACGGCAGGTGGAAAGCGGCATAGTCTCGGTTAACGAGATGGTGAAATCAGACCCCCGCCTTCCGTTCGGAGGCATCAAAAAGTCAGGCATTGGCAGGGAGCTTTCGGAGTTTGGCATTAAGGAATTCGTGAACATCAAATCCATAGTAGTAAAGGACATCATGAGCAAGCTGCTTGTAGAATAATTGAGTTGCGCTTAGGCCGATTTGTAGGGCTCAACTGTCCGGCGGCTGCAAGAAATACTCGATGCCGTACAGTAGCGGCCACAAAAGGAGAGGCCCGGAAATCTTACGTGAAGCGGCCTTATCAGCCCAGTCTCATGGATTGATAACCGCCCTTCCGATTATCTTGCCTGCCTTTAGGTCTTCGAGCGCGGTATTTGCATCGTCTAGGCTGAATTTTCGGGAGACTACGGACTGGATCCTGTTCATCTTTGCCAGTTCAACCAGCTCGACTAGGTCTGCGAATTTGCCAGTGTAGGCGCCAGTAAGGGTGAACGCCCGCAGCGGTACCAGCGGCAGGTTCAATTCGAGCGAGCCGCCAAAAAGGCCGACCATTACTAGCTTTCCTCGCTTGCGCAGCATGTTGATGGAATTGGGGGCGGTCCGTTGGTTGTTGACAAAGTCAATTACCGCCTCCGCTCCAAGCGAATTCGTTATTGCCTTTACGCCACCGACTGGGTCGCCGGCCCCAGAGTTGATGATCTCGTCGGCTCCAAGCCTTTTGGCTTCGGCCAACTTTTTGTCATCAATGTCAACGATCGCAACCCTCGCGTTTGTGATTGCCTTTGCAACCTGGACAGCCATGAGTCCCAATCCGCCCGCTCCAATTACTACCATGGTCTCGCCAGGCTGCGCATCGGCCTTCTTCACTGCAGTGTAGGCAGTGAGCCCGGAACACGCAAGCGACGCTGCAGCATTAACATCGAGCGCGCCAATCTTCACCAGGTGTTTGTAACTCGGGACAAGAACTGACTCAGAGTAGCCGCCGTCCTGGTATATTCCGAGGGTTCTGGGACTGTCGCAGACGTTCTCCTCTCCCACTCTGCAAGCAGGGCAGGTGCCCTCCCCTATCCAAGGGTAGACGAGTACCTTGTCACCCTTTTGGTACCCCGTGACCGATTCGCCGACTTCCTCCACGGTCCCGGCTATTTCATGGCCTGGCGTGAGCGGAAACCGGACACCTCTATCCTCAACCTTCATGAAAACTCCCTGTGGTCCGGCGTAGCCGCCCTCCCACAGGTGCAAATCACTGTGACAAACGCCTGCACTCTCTACCTTCACAAGGACTTGATCGTTGCGAGGCTTTGGAGTGCTTACCTCCTTTATTTCAAGAGGCTCTTTCGTCTTCAATATTCGTGCGGCCTTCATACGATGTCAGAGTCATGTCTCTTGTATTAATAAAAGTTGGCAAATCGTAACCGCCCTACAAACCTGTAAACCGGGGGATGGAAGCCTTTAATTGAAAAGCCGAACATGTTTGTCCAGGTGTCGATCAGGCTCGTCGCATGCATCCTTGCTGCTATCAGTATAGTGGGTGCGATTGCGATTCCGTTTGGAGACCCACGGTTCATCGACAGGGCAATCGCACTGGAAATTGCATTCGTTGGGCTTGCAGCGCTGACTCTCAGAGGGGTTAGAGCCGCGCTATATGGCTGCATACCCCTTGCTGCGATCGTGATGGTTGGCAATTCGCTTGCGCCTCCGCACGTCGAAATAATGACAACATTCTCCAAGCCGCTAAACGCAGTTTTGCTCATTATAGGCGGCTATATTCTGCAGGCTGCGCTGGTCGTCGCTAGCCTGCTGGAGCTAGCTCGATCGCGCAAGCTAGGGCTGGTTCGAAAGGAGCCGGGCTAGTCCGTTCCAAGTATGCTTTCCTTTGAAAGCGCCTTGTCCAGCTGCTCCTTTGTCATCAGCTGCTTTTCGAGTACGAGCTCCCTTATGCTCCTGCCCGTCTTGAGCGAGTCCTTGTAGATTTCCGCCGCCTTCAGGTAACCTATGTAGGGGTTCAATAAGGTCACAAGCACCGGGCTCTTTTCGATGTACGATTCAAGCCTCTCGCTGTTTGCCTTCAGACCATCGACCATGTTCGCAGAAAAGACAGGCAAAAAGTTCTTCAGCATGTCAGTCGAGTCCAGCACGCATTTGAGCATCCCCGGCAGCATGACATTGAGTTCGAACTGGCCAGACTGCGCAGCCATTGCAACAGACACGTCATTTCCCATCACGTTGAAGCAGATCATGTTGAGGCATTCAGCAAGCGATGGGTTGACTTTGCCCGGCATTATGGACGACCCCGCGTGCACCGCTGGGATGAGTATTTCTGCAAGCCCTGCAGTTGGACCAGACGCCATCAGCCTGATGTCGTTGGCCATCTTGGTAAGCTCGATCGCAAGGTTGCGGAGTGCGGACGAGCACGAGGCGATGTCGAATTTGCTCTGGAGCGAGTAGAACATGTTCTCCGACGGCCTGAGGTCCAGCCCTGAGATAATCGAGAGCTCTTTTATCGCGATTTCCCGGTAGCCCTTTGGAGCATTTGCCCCTGTGCCAACGGCCGTCCCGCCCAGGGCGACGCTCTTTAGTTGCTCCGCAGACGCTCCCAGCTGCTCCCGCGCCTTTTTGAGCGCGAATGAATATTGGGAAAACTCTGCGCCCAGCGTTACAGGTATTGCGTCCATCAGGTGCGTCCGTCCAATCTTGATCGTGTTCGCAAATTCCTGCGCCTTGCCGTCCAGAGATCTTGTCAGTGTGTCTATTGCATCTAGCAATTCTGTCAGGTTCAGCAGAACCGACACGTTCATCGCGGTGGGAAAAGTGTCGTTGCTTGACTGTGACTTGTTCACGTCATCGTTCGGGCTAATAGTGTCGTAGTCCCCCTTCTTTTTGCCCAAAATTTCAAGGGCCCTGTTGGCAATCACTTCATTGCTGTTCATGTTGAACGCCGTCCCCGCGCCAGAGTTTATTGCCTCAACTACGAATTGATCAAGCAGCTTCCCTTCAAGGATCTCGTCGCACGCCGCCATTATCGCCTCAGCCTTCTCGGGCTCCAAGTCTCCTAGTCGCTTGTTTGCAACGGCAGCCGATCGCTTGATCATTGCGTAGGCACGTATCAGGTTAACGTGAGCCCGCTCGCCCGTCACCTTGTACTGGTTAATAGCCCGGGCCGTAAATGCCCCGTAATAAGCACCAGAGGGAACCTTGACCTCGCCGAGCGAGTCCCTGTCAATTCTAAAAGACATTGCCGTGCAGACTACTGTTCTGGTAGTAATAAATTAATCGTACAATTTACAGGATAATCCTGCATGCTGCGAGGTTCTCGATCTTGGACGCGACGCTTACATCCATCTCTGCTCCGTGCAGAGTGAACGGATTCAGCGTACCGGCCGGGGTGGATTCCATAGGGACGGGCGGAAGGAATCTTTCAAGCAGCCCGAAGTGTATCTTGGCGTGAAAGTTCTGTTCCAAACATTTCTGCCTCTCCTCACTCTCGAGTTCTTCCAGCAGCTGAATTCGATGTACTACTCCTGAGCCGATGAAAGCTTCAGATTTTCGGACGAATAGAACTTTTGAACCCTGGACCCAATCCCGCCTGACGCCGACGTAGAGCCATTTGCGTGCGTAAAGCATGGATTCGACGCTCTTCCCAATGCGAAGTACAAATGCCGGGCCGTTGTCGGACAAGATCTGATTTTTCCTTTATGCCGGTTGGTCTTGTGATTATTAAAACGTCATGCATTTCCCGAGCCAACAAGCATTATATTACTACTGGATTTTCAACCCCGCTATGCAAGTTAGCGGAAAGGTCCTTGTCTGCGATTCGATTGATAAGGCAGGGATCGACAGCATGAAGCGCGGAGGTCTCGCGGTTGACTACAAGCCAGAGATCTCGCCTTCCGAGCTGGTTTCTTCTGTCAGGGATTATGACGTCATCGTTGTGCGCAGTAGGACAAAAGTGACAAAGGATGTGGTTGACGCCGCGGTCAAGACCAAAATTATCGCCAGAGTTGGAGTCGGGCTGGACAACGTGGATGTAAATGCTGCCGAGGCGCGCAAGATACGTGTGATAAACGCCCCGGAGGCTGCTTCAGTTGCCGTTGCGGAACTTGCAATTGGTCTAATGATCTCGCTAGCGCGAAGTATCCCGAGGGCAGACTCGGAAACAAAGAAGGGGAACTGGATAAAGAAAGAGTTGATGGGTACGCAACTCTCGGGCAAGTACCTGGGAATTGTGGGAGTAGGAAATATTGGGAGAAACATTGGCAGGATGGCAAAGGCCCTGCACATGAATCTGGTAGGTTACGACCCTTACCCGATCAAACGAGAATTCATCAGCGAGACCGGGATGATAGTCACCGACCTTAACACTCTTCTCGAGAGTTCTGACTTTGTGACTTGCCACGTCCCTGCCACTCCCGAGACTTACCACATGTTCAATGCTGATAGGCTGGCAAAGATGAAGCCTACCGCGTACCTTGTGAACACCTCCCGGGGCGAGATCATTGATGAAAGCGCGCTTTACGACGCTTTGAAGGGTGGAAGGCTAGGCGGCGCAGCTCTGGATGTATTTGAGGTCGAGCCGCCTACTAGGAAGGAGCTTACCTCACTTCCCAATGTCATATGTACTCCACACATCGCGGCTCAGACCCGGGAGGCACAGGAGCTTGCGTCCACAGTGATCGCAGAGAAAGTCATCCAGATCCTACGCGGCGTAATCTAGATTCGCCCTGGCCGGCCTGCGCGGCTGTCGCCGATTTAGTCCAAATCTCTATAAAGGGGCGAAAAATAGGAGAGTATTACGAACTATGCACAGCTACATGGCCCAGACATGGCTCAAGATGTGGAAGAGCAACTCTGACGAACTAAAGTCCAAATCGATTGCCTGGAGGGCAGAGAACAC
>DATEEE010000095.1:0-2480 GCA_035281285.1 Nitrososphaera sp. | reverse complement strand
TGTAGTTCGCTCGCACCAACCGAATCTGGGGCAATTTCAGCTGCCTTTACCTGACCCGTCCCGATGTCTGCTGCCTTGATTTCTCCGTCTTTGATATCCACCGACTGAATCGTCCCATCCTGTATTTCATTTGAAGCTACGGGATGGAACGACGCGTAGCCCGCGGGCACCAAGATACTGCTGCCTGCTGCAAGTCCAATCACCAAAAGGACCAGCTTTTGCGTAAAACTCTTTACGATCATGGGGAAAAAGACGGCTGACTGGCAATTAAGGATGTATGTAACATTGGCTAATGCGAGCCCACCCTCACTGGACTAAGATTCGGAACCGTGCTCTGCCAGCCAGGCTTCCAGATTCCGCTTCTGAATCGGTGCCCTTTGAATGCGTACCAAATCAGCTGGTTGGTTCCAAGAAGACCACGGCCCAGGTATTTGGATTGGCGTCCACCGGAGCATACGTTGCCGTCATTTCAACACCGTCGAATCCTTCAGTCAACGTGCCACTTTCACCGGACAGCGCCCTCTGGACACTCTGGAGGGACGCGTGTGATCGCAATTCATCCGTCTGATTTGCGTTACCTGTGTCGGCTATTTCGATCCCGATATGGTCCACGAGCAAAACACGCGCTTCGCCGCCAATGTCTGCTAACCTAGCTGTGAAATCACCCAAATCGACAATTGAAACCCAATAGCCTACAATTGCCCCGTCAGCTCGAACCGGGACGGCGACTGCAATGGCAGGTGCGTTAATTGCTGCTGACATGAATACCGCGCTTACGTAAGCTTTTCCGGTTGAGTTGGCCCCCAAGTACCAGTCCCTGTCGGCGTAGTTGAGACGGGGAAGCTGCTCCTGCTGTTCAAATGGCTCTCCGAGGTACACGTCGCCAGCGGGGGTCAGGAAAAATATACTTTCAAATTCGGGATTGTCCGCAAGTACCTGTCTCGCCACACCTCGCTTTCCTTGATCTTCATTCTGCGGAATGCCCATCTGATCAGTGCTGATGGACGTCAGATTTCCAGTGCTTTTTACCTCTGCGAGTTCCGCACTAGCCTGCATCGCCTGGACATAACCGGCGATCCTATTTTCAATGTCCATGACTGCCGGCTCCAAAGCGTTATTTGCGCCTGGGTCAAACGATTCTGAAATCCCAAGCATCAGCCCCAATATCGCGAACGTTAGTACAAAGATCACTATTGTTGAGCGCATCTTGCTTTGATGCGATATAATAATCCGGTTAATAAATTCTAGATGGGTAGCTCTGCATGAAACTTGCCGGGACAACTACCGGCGAGTTGGTGTGTACCCGCAGCAAGGACTATTGGACTCTAGAGCGACGATCGCCTGTAAGCAGAATTTGTTTCAAAATTACCCTTCGCCCATTAGGTCATATCATTGATTTCGTTGACTTTTCCGAAAGCCTTTTGGATATGTCACCTTCTTGGTCCCCTTGAAGGAGCCGGCAACTTTCCTGCTCAGCTCCAGTGCTCTTCTCGACTTGTTGGGATCTGTCCTCTTGAAAAACACCTGGAGGGATCGCAGTTCTCCCACTGCTCTTCTTTCTCCAATTTTCTTGGCACGTGAGAACACAATTCTTTCTTGTTCACTTTGCGGGCGTCGGAAGAAACCAGGCCCTCCCAATGCTCCCTTGCTTAGTGGCGGGACAACTTTGGGGCCTCTGCCGGTCTTGCCACGGTCGCGAATCTTGAATGTCGATGAGGCCACCCGCGCTGGACCGACCCTGACTTTTCTTCCCTTGCGAGTAGCGATATAGCTTTTTCGTCGATACCCCTTACGCCGTACTGTTATTTGACTAACCAAGATATGTCACTTTACTACAATGGTAAATAAAATACATAAAACTATCACTTCGGTGCACGAAGACAGACATGATTTTTTTACGGAAAAATTGGAGATAAGCAACGCTAAAAAATGATTGTTCCCGTACCTAACGAGACACTCCAGATCCGCACGTGCAACGAAATGAATAGTCGAAAGCCGAAACCTTCTAAGGTGCTAATATTCGCAACCCTCACAGTTGAAGAAAGAGTGCTCATTACCATGATTAAGTTGATAGGGTTACCCGCAGAAAAGTTCGAGGAAATCATGGAAAGCTGGCAACAATGGGCTGGGGACAAAATTAGCACGGGCCCAGAGGGACTCGAACCCTCGACCAACTGCTCCGCAGGCAGCCATTCTATCCAAGCTGAACTATGGGCCCGCATAACGTCAATTCTCCAGCCATAATTAATACCTAGGCGTCGACTACGAAAGACGGAACGATCGCAATGCATCTCCAGCCGGCAAACCGAAAAATTTTAACCTGCTGCTTTCATTGCTGCGTCATACTCGGCACTGTATTGCAAGGAAAGAGATACGAGATCGATTGACCTTTCATACTCCTCCGGCGAGCCAGTCGAAATATGGTTTCTAAGGTGAATATTGCTCTCTTTCTCAGCCTGGATTGCCTTGATCAGATTGTC
>DATEEE010000094.1:0-3592 GCA_035281285.1 Nitrososphaera sp. | reverse complement strand
ACTTCACCTGCTTCTCGATGTCTTTCAGGGCATAGAGGTGTGGAGCGTATATGAGGTTCTTATCCGGGTCTTTTGGAAGAATCAGGTATTCGAGCCCAGGCCGTCTCTTGTAGCGCTCGCTGCCATCAAATCCGTGAGGGGTTTCCCTGGTAAAGATCAGAGTCTTGTCCGTTACTTTTCGCAGTTCCTGTGCGAGCTCTGTGTGCAAGTTTCCAAGCTGCTCATAGTGGTCGTCCTTCCAGACATGGGGCTCGTTAAGCAATTCATAGCCCAGGACATTGGGATAGTGATCAATCTCTTCTATCATTACTTTCATAAAGTCCGCCTGCATCGTCCAGACGTCAAGGGTTCGCTCGCATCCGTTGTTCTGGTCGCGAACTTTGTTAAGATAGTAGTCGTCCCAAAAGGCGCGAACTTCAGGATCTCGCTCATAGGGTTTTGTTGGCTTGTAGCAAGCTACGACAGTACTAGGAAATCCCTCGCCCCGGGCTATCTTGGAACCCCACTGCGATGTGGTGTAAAAGTGATGAAAGTCGATCCAGACAGAGATCTTTTCCTCATTTGCAGCGTCCACAAGGTAGTCAAGCTCGGCGAGGAAGTTGGCCTCGTTGCCAACGTACGCCTCCCAAGTGACGGGGACGCGAAAGAGGTTGAAGTGCGACTTGCTCGCCGTCCCGACAAATTTGTCGACGAATTCAGTTTGAACTGCAAGCTGGCGACTGTCTTCCTTTCGATTAAGGACGGGGTCGATAAAGTTGACTCCATGTAGCCCGCCGGTTTTGGGTGGATCATCATCAGGCACAGGGTCCGGTTCAGGCTCGGGTTCTGGTTCGTCATTTTCGTCATCATCGTCGCGGTGAGAGGACCCGCCACCGCCTCCACCACCTCCGGCGCTGCTATAATAAGTGACGCTGGAAGTTGTTGAGGGCTGGGAAGTAGTGGAGTTCGTATCTTCAAATTCGACGACCTGCCCGGGAATAGCATTCGTAGTGTTTGTAACAATCGTAGTCTTCTCTACTGTCGTGTGGTGGTTGGGAAAAATGGAAAAAGGGATCGGTGCCGGCGATGGTTTTGCTTCCGGTTCCGCCTTTACTTCGGGCACCGGATCTTCCAGTGGGATGTCTCCAGGCGGTATCCCCTGATCAGGTATCGACTCGATTCCGACAATCTCTACAGTCTCGACGACTTCATTTTGCATATTCTCCATGTTCGGTTTGGAAAGGACGGGAACCTGATCTATTGACGATTGCACAGTGGCGAACATCAGACTAAACGCAAGAAATGTGCCAGCAGTGATTGCCACAACATAGTTGGCAAAGATCTTATCTTGCCGGCGAAATTTCAAACGATGAGATTAGAAGAAAAGTGTTCATAAGACTTACCCTCGGAGCCTCTACAACAATCATTGGTAGATAATTATTGAGAAAAATACTGCAGCTGGATGGAAACGATGCAGCCCTAGATATCGGTGAAAATCTGACAGAATCGCACAAGTTGGAGCTATCGATTCATGCGGGCCGGTAGGCACGGACATTGATATTGATAGAATACCGTCCAGCCGGAGCGACGTGGGTGAAACTTCCACGGACAAAGCTTGCAGCTGGATTGACAGGCTTAAGAGCCCGATATGCTAAAAGGTACATGTCTGACATCATGCATCCGAGCCATTACGATGACAAACTGGCAACGAATCAGAACGGTCCGGTAACTATTATCGTAAAAAGGACAGCCAAAAAGGGAAAGATAAAGGATTTCGAAGAATGGATTGATGGCATAGCTCACGATGCCATGAAATTCGAGGGTCACATGGGCGTCAACATAATCCGCCCGTCAGATCCAATTTCGAATCCAGAATACGTCATAATCTTCCGCTTTGATTCATACATCAATCTCACAAATTGGGAAAAGTCAGAGATCAGAAATCAATGGCTCATGAAGGGTTATGAATTAACTGAAGGTGAACCGGTAGTGGAAAAGCAAACGGGCCTCGAATTTTGGTTCACTCCGCGTTCAGCGGATGGAAGGATTGTCACTGAAAACATTCCTGCCGCACCCGTGGCGCCGCCGCGTTACAAGATGGCTATTGTGATAACAGGAGTGATTTTCGTCCTGGTGTCTGTCTTGATTCCCCAGATTAGGCAAGCGACTGCAAGTCTTCCACTACTTCTGAGCACGCTGGTGGGAGTCGTCATCATGGTCTTGCTCATGACATATGTGATAATGCCAACGCTCACCCGACTTCTGAGACCTTGGCTATCGAAAAGAAAACTATTCTGAAGTCGCGAATTATCGCTGTTAATTCGACCGATCCAACGGGGAAGCGGGCTCGTTTTCCCCAAGAGTACGATGACACGATCGCACCTACACGCGGCGTCGTTACAGCCCGCAAAACATAATGGGCTACCAAATTCATAAAGTTTCTCTTTTTGGCGTATGATTGTAGTTTGCACCATTTTGTAGTTGCCTGGTGCTTCATACGTCTTCACCTGATGGGGTATTCGGGGAGACTTCTTTTGAGCTAGCCGGCTTGATTTTTTCTCTAGCGCCGGTGCTTGGTCTGCTGGTTGTCTTTTCCCTCTCAGATTCAGCCCCTTTGCTCAATTTGGGATCTCGCTTACCACGGCTTTGCAATCTTTGTTGCTTTTTCACGTCGGAATCCATACTGTTGTTGGCGCAAAATGGGTAATAAATCGGGCTAAATGTTACCGCTTTCAATGTTGCTAATTAGCGGAAAAAAAGAAAATGGGTGGGCTTAAAGAATCGATTGCCCGTCCAGCGTTGCGACAGTGACTGTCCCATTAACCAGCTCAATATGTCCGTCATGCACTCCGCCTTCTGTATCTACCACGCCGAAGTCAAGATGAAATTCTGTTTCGCTCACATGAACTACCATGTCAGTGTGCAAGTCTAGCTCATCGTCTATCTCGATGCCAAGTCCCGGCAACTTTGATAGGATGAAGTTTCTCGCGATTGTCATGTCATCTCTTGACTCATTGCCACTGTTTGTCGAGCTTTCGGAATCTCCGCCGGTAATGAAGTACACAACTTGGACAGTCATCGTGACCTCTTGCTGACCTGGCAGAATCTGTGTGTCTGCTGCTTGGAATGACACGTCTTTCGCAAAGACGGGGAAGTACACGTCATTTAGGTTGATCGACTTGACCCTGTCAACTCCCATTCCCACTGCACTGGCTGCGATTACTGCGCGCTGCCTTGCATTCTCGATTGCTTGGCTTATCAGACCCTCCTGAACTTCCATCTGTCTCTCTTGTGAAAGGAAGAAGTATGCACCTTGGACTGTGTTGGCACCCGCTTCGATAGCTGTGTCGATTACTTGGCCTGCGTCAATCTCCCCGTCTGCGTCGAGTGTTACTGTGAGGCTGTTAGATGCTCTGTAGCCAGTTATCTCGGTGCTAGGCAGACATTCAGGTGGCGGTGGATAGATCATAATGCATGCCTCTGCCGCAGGTCTGCTTCCATAGACTGGATATACGCTAAAGCTGCTTGTGCTGATATCCGCTTCAGAAATCCCAAGTCCTCGGAGCGCCTCGATAACTTTAGTAGTCAAGTCTGCATTCTTGTCGGCAGCTTC
>DATEEE010000093.1:0-2163 GCA_035281285.1 Nitrososphaera sp. | reverse complement strand
AAGGAAGCAGTAGAGTATGGCATCACAATTCCGGTCGTGCCCAAGATAGAAATTCCACCTAGGATTCCTAGGCGCGGGTTGTCGGTCTTTTTCGCAATTTCCTCGCCCCTTGGGACGCTCACAATGACCGAAACACCCCTAGTGGCGAGCTGCTCGCCTGCCGCCTCTACGACGGCCTGCCGAATCATCTGCATTGGCGTATTGTTTATGGCAGCCCGGCCAACTTCAAGGCCGAGTCCCTGCTTTGTGACCCTGCCGACGCCCACGCCTCCATCGATCTCGATTTTTCCTAGCTCGTCAGTCAGTTCCACGGTGGCACATATTTCAGCTCCTGTCGTCACGTCTGGGTCGTCCCCACCATCTTTGATCACGGCACAGGAGACGCTTGAATCGCTGATCTTGACCCACGATATTTTGAGCGTAGCTACTTTTCCCTTGGGAAGCGAGACATTGACTTCTTTGGGAGAGCTGCCAGTCAAAAGCGCAATCAATGCCGCCTTCGTGGCTGCTGCTGCGGTCGTGCCAGTGGTAAATCCTGTTCGGAGCTTGCCGTGCTTCATCTTCTCCTTGATATCAGCCGGAAGCTCCTGCTCCTTCTCGGCGAGCTGAAGATCTTTGTAGAATTGCTCGTCGCCTTCCTTACCCACCAACTAGTGCAGCACAGCCCCCCCATCCAGGACAATGGTGTTGCCAGTCGCGAACGTAAAGTCGTCTCCCGCAAGGCTGGCTGCCACCTTTCCGACTTCGTTTGGGCTGCCCCACCTTTTCATTGAATTCTCACCGGCAGCCAGTTTTCGCTCACTGGCTGTCATGGAGTTGTAGGTGGCCTCGGTCGCGATGTTTCCCAGCGCAAGCACATAAGCCCGGATGTTGAACTTTCCATATTCCAGCGCAATATGCTTGGTCATCGCAATTATCGACGCCTTTGCCAGAGTGTATGGCGCTCCTTCCGTGTGCCCTGCAATTGCAGGGGTCGAGGAAATGCTGATGATAACCCCTCCACGCTTCACCATTAGCGGCAGGCAGGCCTGTGACATCCTGACCGTACCCTTCAAGTCAACTGAAAGCACGTCCTCCAGCTCTTTATCAGTCACATTGTGAAACTCCTTGTACCAGGTTTTGCGATCAAAGGGAAAACCGGCATTGTTAACCAGTATGTCCAGCCTGTTGTGTTTTCTTGAAATCCTGTGCATAAATGACTTAACGCTCTTGCCATTGGCAACATCAAGCTCCTCCGGCGTTGCCTTCTTGCCGAGCCGTACCGCAGCCTCTTTAGCCTTTGCCAATTTGCGTGAAGTAACAATGACCTTCGCGCCCCGCTCCAGAAGTTCGCGCGCGATCTCAAATCCAATTCCACCTGTTGCCCCAGTAACTACAGCAACCTTTCCTTCTAGCAACGTTCAGGATACAGTCAGAGGGTATTTTATTATTAGCGAAGTAATGGTGCCTTGTCCGTCTTTTCCCACGTGAAGCCTGGCTCGTTCCTGCCGAAGTGTCCGTAGGCAGCAGTCTTTCTGTAAATGGGCTTTTTCAGGTCGAGGGATTCCACAATCCCCGCTGGCCTCATGTCAAACACTTTCCTTACCCTTGCCTCGATTTCTTCTTCATCTATCTTGCCCGTTCCGAACGTATCTATCATGATAGAAACCGGATTCGCCACTCCAATTGCATATGCAACCTGTACCTCGCACTTGTTGGCCAAGCCCGCGGCAACTATGTTCTTTGCGACGTACCTGGCCATGTAGCAGGCCGAACGGTCAACCTTCGATGGATCCTTGCCAGAGAACGCACCACCGCCATGCCGCCCCATCCCCCCGTACGTGTCCGCAATTATTTTGCGACCAGTTAGCCCGGTGTCTCCTGGGGGCCCACCGATGACGAACCTCCCCGTAGGGTTGACAAGAAACTTTGTCTGGCCGTTTACCCAGCTCCCGCACACCGGCTGAATCACTTGGTTGATAACCGCCTCGCGCAGCTGGCTCAGCTTGATATCAGGCGAATGTTGAGTTGAGACTACGACGGTGTCAATCTTCTTCGGGATGCCATCTTCATAGACCACAGAGACCTGCGACTTGCCATCGGGGCGCACCCACTCCAGTTCTTTTTTCTTGCGCACTTCGGCCAGCTTCATAGAGATCTGGTGGGCCATTGTAATCGGAAGCG
>DATEEE010000092.1:0-3629 GCA_035281285.1 Nitrososphaera sp. | reverse complement strand
GCCCCTGCGCACTTCTCTGCCGACGTCAAGCTTGGCCATCTCGCCTATCTTTTCTATCGAGTGTATCGAGACCTGCTTCTCAACCTCATCCATGCTGAGTGCGCCGTTGGCAAATCCGTCCAGGATCCTTCGCAGGTCCATCCGATGCGAGAGTTTGGCGCAGACGGGATAAAAGGCTTCGTTACAGCGGAAGGGCTGCTATGGCTTCCTTGACGCTGCCGACACCCTTGCTGAACACTTCCTGTTCAAACGAGTCCAGCTTGAGCTCGATTATTTTTTCGATCCCCCCGGCACCGATGACAGCCGGCACGCCGATGCAAATATCAGACGCGCCGTACTCGCCTTGCAGGTACGCGGAGACAGGGATTACCAATTTCTTATCCTTGACAACGGACTCTATCATGGTGGCGACTGCGTTTCCTGGCGCATAAACGGTCGCACCCTTTAACGCGATTACTTCCGCAGCCACTTTTCTTGTCTTTTCAAACAGCTCGCCTGCCTTGTCCTTTGAAACAAAGTCATGGAGCGGAATACCGCCCACAGCTGAAAACCTTGTTAGCGGGAGCATGTTTTCACCGTGTTCGCTGATCACCATCGCCTGTATAGAGTCCCGCGAGAGCCCCGTCGCCTCCTGAATAAAGCTCTTGAACCTGGAGAGGTCAAGCATCCCCCCCATCCCCATCACCCTATTTTTCTGGGAGCCGACGGTCTTGAGCGCAAGGAAGGTCATTGGATCGAGCGGGTTTGTCACCACTACTATTGTAGCATCTTTGGCGTAGCTGGCGATCTTCGAAGCCACGTCTTTGACGATTCCGGCGTTTATCTTGAGCAGGTCCATGCGCGTCATTCCAGGCTTCCTGCCCACCCCGGCAACCAGCACTACAAAGTCAGAGCCGCGCATGTCTTCATAGTTGTTCGAGCCGCGGGCGATCGAGTCAGTGCCGCGCTCGGACAGCTGATGGTTGATGTCCATGGCCTCGCCCTGCGGCAGCCCCTGGACGATATCGAGAAGTAGTATGTCTCTATCTAGCTCTCTCAGCCCACAGTTAAGGGCCGCAGACGCTCCAACCTTGCCAGAACCTATGATCGTAATTGTCATGCTCGGAGTTCAAGCAAATGTGAATTACTTATATAGTTTACAAATCGAAGTGGCCGGTGAACTTTAAATTGAGCAAGCGCAGCATTTCTGAATAGGAATTGTCCAACAAGAAAAGAGACGACAGTTATTTTGCCGCCGGAAGGCGCAGGAACAAAAAGTACATGATGATAATAATTCCAGTTATTGCTGCCGTTGCCGCAATTGGCGTGGCAGCGGCCGTGATTTCAATGCAGAACCCAGCTAGCCGCTACGGGCCACTTGGCTCGGCCCACGAGCATGCCATCTTTGAAGTCAGTCTTGACGGCACTCCGATAGACTTCAGCCAGCGACAGTACCAGGTTCAGTCTCAGTTAATCCATGTTGAAGGCGGAGATGGGACGACCTTGCACAGGCACGCGACAGGCGTTCCCGTCGGCGAATTCCTAAGGAGCGTTGGCATGAACATCGAAAACAGCTGCTTTGTCAGTAATGACGGGAATAGGTACTGCGATGACGGAACCAAGCAACTGCGATTCTTTGTCAATGGCACTTCGCAGAACTCTATCATAGACTATGTCCTCGTTGAAAACGACAGGATACTGGTAACCTATGGGAATGAGACTCAGGAGCAGCTTGACGCGGCTTTTGAAAGGCTCAACAATCTTCAGATACGAGGATAAAGCGATATAAGGCAACCCGACTAATTTTTTCTGATGGCAAGGGTCGCAGTGATCGACTCCCAGGTTGCCGGGATTGCAGGCGACATGCTGGTCTCGGCTCTGGTCGACGCTGGCGCAAGCGCAAGAAAGGTCACTGATTCAATTCTTGCCTGCCAGGACTTTCTGAAAGGAAGCAAGATTTCAAAGGCCGAATTCAAGAAGGTCAACTCGCACGGGTTTTCGGCTACAACGCTGGCTCTGAAATACAGCGACAACGTACATGAGCGAACCGGATCAGAGATGCAGGACGCGCTCGCAGCAGTATGCCAGTCGTTGCGGCTTGGAAAGAGCGCGACTTCATTTGCTTCAGATTCGCTGCGTACCATCATTACGGCCGAGGCACGAATACATGGAGAGAAACCAGCGGATGTCCATCTTCATGAAGCATCGAGCATCGACACGCTTGCGGACCTTGTCGGCGCGGCGACCGCGTTACAGGACCTGAAGTTGTTTGAAGCAAGTATATTCTCGACAGGGGTTGCCGTTGGCGGCGGCCTGCTAGAGTTTTCCCACGGCACAGTGCCAAATCCGGCGGCTGCAATTCTAGAAATATTCAAGGGCAAGAAATTCTCGCTAGTTGGAGGCGGGGCATCGACCGAGCTCACCACACCCACCGGTGCTGCCATGCTGGTCAACCTGGCGAGGAAAGGTAGTGTGAGCCACTACCCGAGCCTCATGCCCGATGCGGTCGGCTACGGAGCCGGCACAAAAAAGTTTGATGGGTTTGCCAACGTGGTCAGGGTCGTTATAGGCACGTCAAGTGCGGCCGGAAATGCTGGAAGAGATTCGGTGTCACTTATTGAGACTAACCTGGACGACGCAACCGGCGAGGTCGTAGGGAACCTGGTTGACAGACTTGCCCACGTTTCACTGGACGTGATGGTAATCCCCGGGACGGCGAAAAAGGGCAGGCCCGCCCACCTCATTAGAATTATATCGGAAACAAGACAAGTAGAAAAGGTGCTAGAAGTTCTGTTTGCCGAATCTGGTACGCTTGGCGCAAGAGTTCAGGAGGTCAGTCGCTACATAATCCCGCGCGAAGTGATTACCGTTCCCATCAAGATCTCCGGCAAGTCGTTCAATGTACATGTAAAGGTTTCACGGAATCTGGACACCGGAGAAATTAGTACGGCAAAACCAGAGTTTGAAGATGTCAAGATGATTGCAGCCAGGTGCGAGATCTCGGTCAGGAGGACGCTCGAGCTCGTCAAGTCGCAGATCGAGCAAAAGCTGGACAGGAAATGAATCACATGGAATCGATGTCAAGGCTTGTCACCTGGTTTTCGGGAAATGGCGACAGGGCTCTGGTCGCTCTTTCCGGAGGAGTGGACAGTGCCGTAGTCGCGATGGCAGCCTTTCGCGCGCTTGGCCCAGGGGCGCTGGCCGTTACTGCCGACTACAAGACGCTCTCAAGAGAAGAACTCGACTCTGCGCGGCTAGTCGCCAGAGAAATCGGCATTGCTCACAGGCTAATCGAATATGACGAACTGGAAAATCCTGAATTTGTCAAGAACGATGGGACAAGGTGCTACCATTGCAGGACGGAGCTGGGCGAGCACCTTGCGACGGAAGCAAACAGGTCTGGGATCGCCCTTATCGTCGACGGGACAAACCTTGACGACCTGTCAGACTACAGGCCCGGCATCCGCGCGCTCAGGGAGCACGGGGTGAGGAGCCCGATGGTCGAGCTAGGCATAGGAAAGGATGAGGTAAGAAAGATCGCAAAGGACTGTGGGCTATCGGTTTTTGACAAGCCTTCGAACGCCTGCCTTGCATCGAGAATTCCTTCCGGAACTGAGGTAACGTACGAAAAATTGCAGCGGATTGAAAAA
>DATEEE010000091.1:0-8035 GCA_035281285.1 Nitrososphaera sp. | reverse complement strand
TAGGTTAAAATCTGGAGCGGCGAGTGGATTTGTATTGCCGGGGGACAGCACCAGCGCGGTCGTAACCAGCGCGCTTCCGTACGCAAATGGCGAGATACACCTTGGCCACATCGCCTCTACCTACCTCCCGGCGGACATCTTCACAAGGTATTCGCGGCTCAAAGGCCGCGAGATCTACCACATCTGCGCTTCCGATGATTTCGGGACGCCAATTCTAATAAAGGCAGAGAAGGAAGGCAAGACCCCGGCCGAATACGTAAAGTACTGGAACGGCCGCGACAAGGACGACTTTGCGGCCCTTGGGATCTCGTTTGACCTGTTCTACAGGACGAGCTCTCCGGAGAACGTCAGCTTTGTGCAAGAAGTATTCCAAAAGCTCCAGAGAAACGGCCACATCTACGAAAAGAGCGTCATACAGTTCTACTGCACTTTTGACGACAAGTTCCTCCCGGACCGGTACGTGATAGGCAGGTGCCCGTTCTGCGGCGCGGAGAACCAGTACTCTGACCTCTGCGAAAAATGCGGAAGGGTTCCTGACGAGATACTTGATCCAAAATGCGCGATTTGCGGAAGGCCGCCCGTCAAGCGCGAGAGCAAGCACTACTTTTTCCGCCTGTCGAGCTTTGGCAGGCAGCTCAAGGACTGGCTGGTCTCCAACCAGAACTTGCAGGCCGACGTGAGGAACTATGTGGTCAACTGGATCGACGAGGGCCTTCAGGACTGGGACATTACGCGCGACTTGTCCTGGGGAGTCCCGATTCCGCTTCCAGAGGCCAGCGGAAAAGTGTTTTACGGGTGGTTCGACAACCACCTGTGCTACATCTCCACGCTTGCCAAGCTCGTAGCAGATCGCGGAGGGGACGGCAAGAAATTCTGGAACGAGTCCCAGATCTACCACTATATCGGAAAGGACATCGTCTACCACCACTACCTTTTCCTTCCGGCGATGCGGCTGGGGATAGACTCCGAGTACCGGCTGCCTGACTTTATCCCGACAAGGGGCCACCTGATGCTCCAGAACCAAAAAATATCAAAGAGCAGGAACTGGTACATCGGACTCAGGGATTTTCTCTCGTCATTCAGCCCCGACTACTTGCGCTTCTACATCGCGTCCGTGATAACTTATTCGCAGGACGACCTGAACTTTGACTTTGACTCTTTCCAGGAAAAAATCAACAACGAGCTGATCGCAAACGTGGGGAACTTTGTCAACAGGGCTCTGTCGTTCACGCAAAAGTCATTCTCTGGCAGGGTCCCCGAGCCGTCAGGCCCGGACATTGCAAGCGAGATCAAGGCAGAAGCTGCGTCGGCAGTGGAGCAGGCCGGCGGACTATTGGCTGCAAACGAGATCGACAGGGCTCTCAAAAGAATCCTAAAGTACAGCACAGCCATGAACCAGTACTTCCAGGCCAGCGCGCCATGGGCTAACAAGGATGCCGCCCCCGACACGCTATTCGTATCAGTGAACGCGGTGCGCACGCTTGCAATTCTCCTGGAGCCGTACATCCCGCTTTCATGCGAAAGGATCTGGACCCAGCTCAACCTGCAAGGTAGCGTCCATTCGCAAAAGTGGGAAACAGCCCCGGAGAGGGCCGTCCCTCACGGGCACCAGCTCGGCAGGATAGAGCCGATTTTCCGCAAGATCGAAGCAAAGGAAATAGAGCAGTGGAAAGAAAAGCTGGGCAGCAAATGACAGTCCGACGGGGCCTCATGCTAGGGCGGTTTCAGCCGTTCCACAAGGGGCACCTCGCCCTTGCCAGGCAGATTTTGAAAGAGTGCGACGAACTTGTGATCGCCATAGGCAGCGCCCAGTTCAACTACATCGAAAAGGATCCATTCACCGCCGGCGAGCGCGTTGCAATGATCCATGCGGCGCTTGTTGAGGCTGGCCTCGATCTTTCACAGTGCTACATAGTTCCGATCGCTAACGACGAGAACAATGCGCGGTGGCTGGCAAACCTCCGGTCCATGCTGCCCCAATTTGATTACATATACACAGGCAACAGTTACGTCGCGCACCTGGCGCACACTCAGGACCCGGCGATCAGGATCCGCCAGCCAAAGTTTGAGAGCAAGAACGATTACAACGGGACAAACATACGCAGGCTGGTAGTGGCAGGGGGAAAGTGGAAGGCGCTAGTCCCTCCAGCAGTCGCCAGAGAGATAGAAAGTGTCGGCGGAGTCGAGAGGATCAAGCTGCTCGCCTCCTCAGGCTCTGAAAGCAGCCCGCAGAGTTGGTGAGGATAATGACAAGGGGCCTCAGGGCGTGCCCGATCTGCCCGGGGTGCGGCTCGAAAAAATTCCGAGTGGTAGAGAATTCGGCAGAACGCGTGACGGTCGAATGCCTCTCATGCGCCCGGCGGATTTCCATCTAGTTTAACAGTTTTTCCTGTCTTGTAAGAAGTTTTCAAGTCATCGCCTTAATGTGCGCTCTGCGGATCGCAAGCCGCGCAAATGGCCTCGGATATCCTTGGATACATTCCACTGCTGAGTATACTCTTCAGCTCTATGGGGGTATCCTTTGTCTTCAAGGACTTTATCGCCGACCTGATAGCAACCATGGTGATCAAGAAGAACAAGGACCTGAAGGTGGGCAACAGGATCAAGATCAACTCTGCCGGCGTCGTGACCAAGGGCGACATCATGGAGATTGGCATGATAAGGACGACTGTGATGGAGGTGGGGGACGGAGAAAGGCTTCCGTCTGTCAGGACCGGCAGGCTCATCAAAGTGCCCAATTACATGCTCATCAGCAGCCCCGTAATGGTCTACGGCGACACCATAATTGACGAAGTGATTTCGTACGTGCCGCGCCCGTTCCCTGACTCGCAGCTGCTCGTTGACTGCATGAAAGAGGCAATAATGGCCAGCGGCCACGGCCTTATCGAAGTCGGGCTCTACCAGTCAAAGGACGACAAGCTCGTCGTCCACGGCGTCTTTGAAGTCAAGACGAGCGAAATGGCTGACCAGAGGAGCAAGATACTGAAGGAATTCCTGACCCGAAGCAAGATCTTGACCGACCGGGGTTTGCAGGCTGCAGACAGGCCGCAGACCGAGCAACCGGCCGTCGCGCTGCCGCTGCAAAACATAGAAAAGCCGGCTGCCTGAGCTCGCCAAGATCCACTATTCTATGACTTGATACTTGAATCCAGCGTGCACATGTGGCACGTCGTCGGACCTTCCGCACCCGTCGCAGAGCCAGGAGACGTGCTCCCTGCAGGTTACGCATATCGACAAGGGAGTCAACTCCATGCCACAGTTCCTGCACGAGCCCTTGTTGAACATGAAAATTACCCTGCTGATCAAATATTTCACTGATCTGGCAATTCTTTAATAATTCGCACACTAAAAAGCGGCGAAGCGCACAGAACTCGAGATCAGTTGAGCTGCTAACTTTTTTAGCTCCGACTGAGCTATATAGGCAAGGAAAAACGGGTTGGTTGAGCTAGTGTACGCCGTCCCGGCGCTCGTCGGGCTGGTGGGGCTTTCTGCATTTTTCAGCGGGCTTGAGGTTGCCCTTGTTTCCCTTGAAAGGGGCCAGCTAAGGCGTCTGGTAAATGAAAAGCGCTCGGGCTCTCATTCCCTTGCGAAGCTAAAGTCCAACCCGAAAAGGATGCTTGTCACGATCCTGCTCGGCGTAAACCTGGTCAACATCGGCGCTGCAGCCGTGGCCACCGACGTTGCAACAGGGTCTTTTGGCAGCCTGGGGCTGGGTATTGCGACTGGCGCCATGACCTTTATCCTGCTAATTTTCGGCGACATTACTCCAAAGGCCTACTGCTATGCCCATGCGGAAAGGATCTCGCTCAGATTCGCGAGGGTGATACTCGTAATGCAGTATGTACTTTTGCCGGTAGTGATCTTTTTAGAGCTGGTCACAAAGGCAATGTTCCGCGCGGGCAAGATAGAAGAAAAGCCCAAAAAGCTCAGCGAAGCCGAGGTGCGCGCAATTCTGGACATCGGAGTTGAAGAGCAGGTTCTGATGAAAGAAGAGCGCGAAATGATGAAGGAAGTCCTAGAGTTTCACGACACCACTGTGAGGTCCATCATGACGCCCCGGAACGGTGTATTTTCGCTCGGCGCAAGGCTTTTGATCTGGGACGCGCTGCCGCTGATAAACAACAGCGGGTTTTCCAGGATTCCGATAACAGGCGATTCAAGCGACAACATCGTCGGGATCGTCCATAACCGGGATTTGCTGCGCGCCCTTCAGGCGAACACGAGCTACATGATGCTCAAGGACGTCGCCAGAAAGCCGCTCTTCGTATCAAAGGACATGCTGATCAGCAAGCTGCTGAAGGAATTCCAGGTGAGGCACCTGCAGATAGCCATTGTGCTGGACGAATTCGGCAGCACGGAAGGCATTGTAACCCTTGAAGACGTAATCGAAGAGCTGGTCGGAGAAATCACCGACGAAACCGACGTTGACCGGCAGCTGCTAAAGAAGGTCGACAAGCAGACCCTGGTCCTGAACGGCGACGTGGAGATAGACGATGTCAACGACGCCCTCAACGTCAACCTGCCAAAGGGGAAGGACTATTCGACTTTGAGCGGCCTTCTGCACGAACACTTGCAGAGAATCCCGCAGCAGGGAGACAAGGCAACGATAGGAAACGTTTCTATCGTGGTGGAGGAGACGGGCAGGAACGTCCCGGTCAAGATAACGGTGCAAAAGGTTCAGTAAACCAGCCAAGATTCACCAGCGAAATGCTTATCTGCAGAATTTCCACCATATCATCATAAAAAAACAGGACATTGCTAAAAGTCCGCTGAAAAGTCCTTACATGTTTAATTTTGTGCTAGTTTCATGAAATTATTGTGCAGTGCAAAATAGCCTTAATTACTTGCGTCAAAAGAGTTTCGAAAAGACATGGTCAAGGATAAGTTAGCTTTACCGTTTGAAGTGGACTATTCGGAAAAGCCGAGCAAGAAATCCCGCACGATGAAAAGGCTCGCGCTGGTCCTGAAACCGGAGAACGTTGACAAAATAATTGCAGCGCTTAAGTCAGCTGGCCTTGAAGCGACCATATACGACATCAAGAGCGCAGGCAAAGAGAGGGAGAGGGTCAGCTCTGGCAGGGGCGTGGGTACTATGGAGCTCGCGTACACCAACCGCAAAGTTGTGGCCACAGTCGTCAATGCCGACGACGTCGAGGGAGTAGTGGAAAGGCTGCGTAAGGCCCTGGGAGGCGAAAGCGGGGCGGTGGTCATGATTTCGCCGGTAGACGACCTGGTGCGCCTTTAGACAGCGGCAAGCGCCGGCTTACCAGGTTGGATCCAACAAACTAACTTGGTAAGGATTTCCTACCAACCTTAAATACCGTGCAGTGCATTGTAATTGCATGATAAAAATAGTCAAATCAGGCGAGCATTACCACAGCGAAATCGACTGGCTTTCAAGCTACTGGCACTTTTCCTTTGACCACTACCAGGACCCGCAGAAAATGAACTTTGGACCGCTTCGAGTGTTCAACGACGACGTCATACAGCCGGGCACCGGCTTTGGGTTCCACCCGCACAGGGACATGGAAATCGTGACGTACGTCATTGACGGCGAGCTCGAGCACAGGGACAACCAGGGCAACACCGGAGTTATCCAGCCCGGCGAGATTCAGAGAATGAGCGCGGGCAGCGGCATCTTGCACTCCGAGTACAACCATTCAAAGGAAAGGCCGCTAAGGCTTTTGCAGCTCTGGATTTTTGCGAACAAGCGAGGGCTTGAGCCGTCGTGGGAGCAGAAAAAGTTCAGAAAGGAAGAAAGAAGTGACAGGCTACTTCCGGTCATAGTCCCGGAAAATTCCGCTGATGGCGGTGCGCTTCACATACACCAGGACGCTTCCATCTATGTGTCCTCACTGAACAAGGGGGCAGCCGTAGAGCATGCCTTAGCGCCGGGAAGGAAGGCGTACGTCTTTGTGATCGACGGGAGCATCAACCTAAATGGCAAAAAGATGGAATCAAGGGACGCAGCAAGGGTGGAAAATGAAGACAGAATTGACATCAGGGCCGACAAGCCGTCAGAGTTAATACTGCTGGACCTGCCAGAAAAATATGCCATCAACAACTAGGTTTCGAGTCCTCGGTGTCGCGGGGAGCACCCGGGGCCAGTCCTACAGCACCCGCGCCCTAAAGGCGGCGCTGGCTCACGCGGAAAAGCTAGGAGCCGAAACCCGGCTGCTTGAGCTCGGCAATGCGGGAATACCGTTCTACAACCCGGAGGCGGCGCCTTCAAAAGAGCTGCAGGATGCCTCCGCGTCGATTTCCTGGGCGGATGCTATCATACTTGCGTCGCCGGACTACCACGGCTCGATGTCAGGCACGCTCAAGAATTTCCTCGACCATTTTTACGAGGAGTTTGCCGGCAAGCTATTCGGCTACATCGTCGCGTCTCACGAAAAGGGCCTGACAGTGATGGAGCAGATGAGGACCGCGGTGAGGCAGTGCTACGGCTGGAGCATGCCCTACGGTGTTTCCATACATGGAGAGCTTGACTTTAGGGGGAGCCAAATAACAAGTGACAGGGTGGCAAAGCGAATAAGGATGCTTGCAAGGGACATTGTCGCATATGGAGCTCCGATCCGCGATCAGTTCGTCAAGGACCTTGGCGGCAGCGAGCCCGACACCTTTGCGGCGCACTACAGATAGTGTGACCGGGTTTTCTGATTCCCGGTCAATTTATCGCCAGCCACCGCATATTGTCCGATGAACAAAGAGGCGAACGCGTAACTGACGCTGCCTGTTTCTGACGAGCTGCTAGTCAGCGCAGTGGAAAAGGTAGGCAAGAGCATCGTAAACATTGCCAGCGTAAGAATGCTCCATGACCAGCTCTTCCGCGTATTTCCAGTCGAAGGTGTTGGCTCCGGGGTAATCATTGACGAAAAGGGCTACATATTGACGAACAATCACGTTATTGACGACGCCGACAGGCTCAAGGTGACTCTGGCCGACGGCAGGGTCCTGCGGGGCAAGGTCGCCGGAAGCGACGAAGTAACCGACCTCGCAGTGCTCAAGGTAGAGTCTGAGGAACCTCTGCCAGCGGCAACGCTTGGCGATTCGGCTGCGTTAAAGGCCGGCCAGATAGTCATGGCGATTGGCAACCCGTTTGGGCTCACCGGCGGGCCCGCGGTTACAGCCGGAATAGTCAGCTCGCTCAACCGCAGCATCCAGACCAGGACGGGCGTGCTGGAGCTGATTCAGACTGACGCGGCCATAAACCCGGGCAACTCGGGCGGGCCGCTCGTGAACACAAAAGGAGAAGTCGTAGCGATAAACACCGCTAACATGCCCTATGCGCAGGGCGTCGGCTTTGCAGTCCCGGTTAACACGGCCAAGAAAATACTTCGGGAGCTGATAGAGACCGGCAAGGTGGCTCGCCCTTGGATTGGGATTTCGTCCATGAAGGTGACGCCTAGGATTGCCCGCTACTACGGCCTGCCCTCAAGGGAAGGCGCGCTCGTTGCAGGCGTGGAGCCTTACAGCCCAGCTGACGACGCCGGCCTGAGAAAGGGCGACATCATTGAAGAGATAGACGGCAAGAGGATCGAGGATCCCTCGGAAATCGCCACGCAGGTAAAGTCGAAAAAAGTGGACGAAAAGGTGCTCCTGACGGTCAACCGCTACGGCAGGCAGATCCAGGTCCCCGTGCAGGTGGACGAGCGGCCCTGACCTTTTTTTGGCAAGAACAACCCTTTTGAGTCCCCAAGTGCCATGACAATGATAGTGTCATCAGATCATGATTCAATGGACGACCTCATCAAAGAGCTCGAAAAGGGCGAAACGCACGTTGTTATCACCAAAGAGATCCGAAAGTGGAACAAGCCAGTCACGGTGATTTCCGGGCTGAAGGACAGAAGCGACGCAAAAGAGATCACGAAGAAGCTCAAGACCAAGATAGGGACCGGTGGCACCTTCAAGAACGGCCAGATAGTGCTCCAGGGCGACCACAGGGAAACGGTCAAGGACATGCTTTTGAGCATTGGCTTTGCCGAAGATTCAATCGAGGTGCTATAGTAGCAAACTGCTTACCTGCTCAGCG
>DATEEE010000090.1:0-2393 GCA_035281285.1 Nitrososphaera sp. | reverse complement strand
CGGTCGGCTTTACCACTGTAATATTCGAGCTCACAAACACCTGTTCCAGTTTGGTAATGCGCTGACCTTTGTCCAAGACTACAGTCTGGTTCCCATCAACTCCAGGCTGCTCGACCGGCGCGACGCCAGAAACCTTCAATAGATAATTCTGAAATGCCTCGACGGCCGTGTCTCCAAGCCCTACGTAATAGGTGCCGGTGACGGAGGCTGCACCCACTGCTGCGATGGTTCCAGTCTGCGATACCACGCCCCCGCCCGTGTTCGACGTGTAGACCGGTATGAAGTAAACTTCAAAGTCGCCAATCCTGTATAGGATATTTTCCCCTGTCCGTGGGTTAGAGAGAAGTGTCCTGAGGCTCTTGTAGTCCACGTCCTTTTCGAGAGTTTCCTTTGCACCCGTGGGGCCGAGGAGTTTGACAGGGGAGTCCCCGGGCACGGAAAAGAAAGTCATCTTGCCGAGGCTTGCAAGATCATTCTCAACTGTCATGTAGCCAACCAGATTCTTCGTCTGCGAGCCCCTAAGCTCAAGTGACTGGAAGCCCACGAATTCCGGGTCCTCAAATCCTTGGGGCTGGGTGATTATAAAGTAGGGCGGAATATTTCTGGCCGCGTCACCAGGTATGCTGTAGAACTGCTTTGCCTCAATGAACGTCTTTGGGTCGGTGACGTGATAGATGCTGAACTGAGAGACAGTCCATATGAACATCTCTTCGGGATATTTTATCTGCTCACTCAACCACTCAGGGACCTGACTCGTGACTCCTATGTCGCTATACTCCTGCAAGAACATCTGTGAGAAAGGGTCGTCGCCCGTCACGAAAATCTGGATGCTTCCGTTGTATGTATCGATAAGAGAATATCCGACAAGCTTCAACATAAATTCAGAACTCCAGGGCACGTGAGATGTGTCAAAAGCTGCAATGAGTGGCATGAGCCAGTAGGTATTCTGCCCGTCGGAAACAGGGTAAATGTCCACCCTTTCGAATTGTGGACTGGGAGACGTAGCAAAGGCAAAATCGTAAACAAAGTAAGGATAGAGAAGTTCCATTCGCTCATGCACGTCCTTAAACCGCATGACGTGGATCGGCGTGCTTGGGTACGACAACATGAAATTCGGTTCGAACATCCAGCTCAAGGGAGGCGCTACCTCAATGCCGCCCGTACCGTTGTAAAAGTACTGGTCCACCTCCCTGCTCTCAGTCCTGCCCACAGGGTATGCCGACCAGACTTTATCAAAGAGTCCCGTTTCATCGCTCTCGCCATAGTAAATCCTTCTCTGATCAAAGTAACGCGACTCGTCAACAATGTTTCCTGTGTCTGCCTCAAGCATCTTCATTCCGATGTTGGCGTGAGTATATGTGATATGCTCGCTGAACCATCTGTCTGACTGTGATACGTCGCCAGGCAGGTTGGGTGAAGTGGTTCCCGTCCAATACATGGTTCCGCCGAATCTAAGAATATCAGTGTCGACGTAATGGATGTCGTTCCTCTGTCCGAGCTCCGGCTTTAGTTTCGAGTTTCCCGCTTCCTGATCCCAAAGGCGGATGTTGTTCAACGTCTCCCTGTTTTCGTTCACGACCGACTGTATTCCGGAGGGGGAAATTGTGGTTGACTTTACATCGTAGTCCAGCACCTCGACGCTTTCAAGATCGTGCATCGCCCTGTTTACTGCTATTTCCTGCGCGATGTACGGGCCGCGCCACTCAATCTTTTTCGCATCTGCTATGCTGTTGTTTATTGTCATCGTAGATCCAGCAAGCGCTACGACGACTCCCATCGTAACGAGCCGTATGTACATATGCCGCTTCGACGGATAGATCATGACTCTGGCCCTCCTCTTGTCCCAGATGCCAAACGCAATGAACGCAGCTCCGAGGACCAAGCTACCTGTGATCGCGTACCTGGTATTGTAGTCGATATTCGACGTAAAGAAGAGGTTGAATCCGAGCCAGAAAACTGTAGCACCAATGATGATTTCAATCGTTGAAATGTAAAGCAAAAAGCGCGGTTTGGACTCCCGGGCATCGATCAAATAATGAGTGAGTATGTTTGCAGTCCCAGATATTCCGACGTATAGCAAGAGTCTAAGAGATACGGCCGCCAGTAATGGTGGGATTACCATAGTAAGCGACGGGATCATTGGCAGGACATTTTCCTGAGCGAACGTGCCCTCCATCGGAACTTCCGCAAACGGCAGTCCAAAGATGTTCCCTAAATTACCAAGGCCCAGATCGTTACCCTTGAAGACAAAGTCGACCGCCATGCCAAAAAGCAAGTTGCTAAAAAGCGGGGCGAACAGCAGGATCTTCATGACCTGCCAGACTCCAAAACTCTGCGGGCTCATTCTGAATTCAGAGTAGCGCACGATCCTGGGTTGCTCGTACTCTCCTTTC
>DATEEE010000089.1:0-2245 GCA_035281285.1 Nitrososphaera sp. | reverse complement strand
TGCCGGGAGCCTTAGCCTCGACCTTACTCGCTTTGGCAGGCTCAGGAACTTTTTTGCCAACATGTTTATCGTTGATTCAAAGGATGAGGCCGAAATCAGAAAAAGCCTTGAAGACCTTGCCATTTTCTCTGCAAAACTAAGTGAGAACAAGACGGCCCTTTCCATTGTGGGGTCGGCGGACGACGAGGAAAGAATCCTCAAAGTTCTCCGCAGCTTTGGCGTCAACCCGCTACAGATCCCGGCAAACATGCCCCAGAACCCGAGCCAGGCCCATGCGCTGGCCAAGCAGAAGGTGAAGGAGCTCGAAGCCGAGTCCGCAAAAGTGGACAAGGAAGTGGAAAAGACAAAGAAGGATATCATTGCCAAGCTGCTGTCGCTACAGGAAGCCGCAAAGATGGCCAAGGATGTCCTAGAGATAACACGCAAGCCCGGCGGGACAAAAAACTTTGCAGTAATCGAAGGGTACATTCCGCAAGAGATGGAGAAAAAGTTCCGCAAGCTCACATCTGACTATGTTTCTGTCATCGAGGACGCGCACATTCCGGCGGACGGGCACGAGGGCGAACTCCCAAGGGAAGTCCTGCCGACGCTCTTGACGAACAAGACATACACTCAGAATTTCCAGGTAATCACCGAAACACAGGGGCTCCCTAGGTATGGCGAAGTGGACCCGACTCCGATCATTGCGTTTGTATGGCCAGTATTCTACGGGCTCATGTTCGGCGACCTTGGCCACGGCATCCTGCTCTTTGGCCTTGGCATGCTGTTCAGGATAAGGGGAGCCGGAAGGCTCAGGGTATGGGGCACGCTGATCGCCGCAAGTGGGCTTGCCGCGGCAGTCGCCGGCCTCGGGACCGGGGAAATATTTGGCTTCCACATGGATCACATCCAGCCACTCGCATTCATACCGGAAGCGCTGCCGTTCGTGGGCTTGCTGTCGGTGTCAGAGCTGACGTTCGATGAAGTAATCAAGATCCTAAAGATCTCTGTGGCCATTGGAATTATCCACCTGCTCATGGCGTTCTTCCTAAAGCTGAGGGCCAACCTGAAGCAGGGCAACAAGCTACTGGTATACACTCATGACATCCCCGCGATAATCCAGTACCTCGCGGTTGTGTCGCTGATTCTTGCTGCCATCGGGTCGCAGTACGACATTATCGGCATGTTCCTATCTGATGACTACTACACAACGCCGGTGCCGTGGCTCACATTCATTTTTGGAAGCTGGGTGTCGGTAGGCCTGGTCGCAAAGGCCATGCCCCCTGTCATCATTGCCTGCATCGCGATAACCATCATGGGCGGCATGAAGGAGCAAAAGCACGCGGCCGCTCATGGCAAGGAGCCGGAGGGCGGCGGGCTCGTGGGAATAGTCGTAGAGACGTTCATGGTAAGGACGATCGAAATGCTTGCCAACACCATCAGCTACTCCCGGCTTGGAATCATGCTTCTGGTTCACTCTGCGCTTTTGGTCACGGTGATCAACTCGTACGAGCACGGGGGCGGACTGGCAGTACTCATAGGCGGCAACATTGGCATCATGCTGATTGAAGGGCTTATCGTATACATCCAGACGATCAGGCTCCACCTCTACGAATGGTTCCCCAAGTGGTACCGCTCAGACGGCGTGCAGTTCAAAAAGCTGGTGCCGCAGATGCTCTACACCAACCTTGTCTGGAAGTACGACGACGGCCAGAAAAAGGCCACTGCCTAGCACAAACGCACAGATCTCAAAAGGCCGCGCTGGTAGTCATGATTAACCCCAAGACCCGAGTTTTCTTTTAAAGCCGTAGAATAGATTAATTGTAAATTTTACAACTTGCCCGGCAAGCCAGTTTGCTCTCATTAGGCCGGGCAACCTTCGTGGAATGACGAAGTAATGGTGGAAAATATTCCACAAGTGGTTAACGCAAGCATAGCACAAGGCTTTTGACCGTAAATTCTGATAAACGCCATGTCAGTGAACCCATCAAGAAGCAGGCTCCTGCTGAAACTCTTCGGTGGAACTGCTCTGCTAATCGCGATTTTGTTCGCCATAGGCGAGCTAGGAAGCTTCGGCCACTAGGTCAGCATTCAAGAAGTGTACCTCACAGTTTGTCATGTACCCGACACACAAGTTGATTATAGCACGAATTGAGATTACTCTCAATAACGGATCCTGAGAAATCAGGAACGGCGGTAGGAAGGGCGATTGGGTGGGTTTGAGTAACTGTCTGCTACAGTTGCCTTGTTCAGATGGTACGACTCA
>DATEEE010000088.1:0-3796 GCA_035281285.1 Nitrososphaera sp. | reverse complement strand
TACCTTGATTCCGTGCCGCTGATTTATCGGTGTGAGATCAGGATACCTGTTGCCAGAGTCCCTTGCCAGGATGCAGTTCATGGCTCTCCTCCCTGAGGCAACTCTGGCCTTGTTAACTGGATGATCTCTGAGGATCTTTATAGTCTGGACGGTAAATTCATTGAGCATTGTCGCGGCCGTGAGTGCTTCCTTGGAATTGTCCTGAGGGGCGGATTGCTGGACGAACATTTCACCCGTCGTATCTTTGGCAATACCCATCCCATCCACCTTATCGTAAGCCGGGTCAGTGTTGCTAATCCTGTCAGAGAGCTTCATCCCGCCATGCCTGAGCCTTATCACAACCCTGTGAGCCACCGTGGGTTCGAGCTCGACTGATGCTTGGCTGTCGCTAAATCTTATCCCCTCCTTCAGGGATTTGCAGACCGATGAGGCCTCTTCTGAGGCAATAACTCGGCCTGCCCTCCTGTCTACTATTTTGGAATGTTCGTCAATGGTTGCAAAGTTTCCTCTCAAGGCGAGGTCGCCGTCGCGAAAATCGATATTGCATCCGATCGATTCTATTACGCCCCTGCCGACGTAAGATCCGTCCTTGAAACTATATCCTAGCATATTGAATACCGCAATATCTGACTGGGGTGCGATACCCCTGGCGACGCTGATGACCCTGCCCATTGCCCCCTTTCTGGCCAGCGTATCAAGGTTCGGCGTGTAAGCAGCCTCAAGCGGGGTCAGGTCATTGAGAAGGGGATGGGGAAGGTCGCCTATCCCGTCAAGGAGGACGTAAACCATCCGGACACCTTTCACATGGCGGGGAGTATTCTTGATCAATTTATTTTTTGTGAGTTTCCGATCCATGTGGATTCCAGGACGGAAAATGTGCACCGCATCTATTCAATCGCGGGTCGCCAGTTTAATAGGCAAGGGCTCCCAATCAATACGGGTTGACGGATTGCTTTTACTGCGGGCGCCGGGTCATCGACAATTCCGGGATCAAGACCGAAGATTTTGGGTTGACCCGAAATGGAAAATACATCTGCTCTAGGTGCGCAAGAGCATTCGAATTTTCACTAGGGTCTTGAGTTCCTACAGAACCTTTAATTAAAAGAGAAATGAGTTTTTTTCAGGCAAAGGGGAGCAAATGGGAGATCTTCGCAAAGACTATGTACTCGAAAAATTTGTAGTAGTACCGTCCACGGATCAGCCGGGAGCTGACCGGCAGGCATCAAATTCAAAATGCGCGTACTGCCCCGGGAACGAATCGATGACGGAGCCGGCTCTGCTCGCACTGGTCGTAAAGGACGGGATGCTCCAGCGTCTCTCGGATAGCGACGACGCTGTTGTAGAAGACTGGTCAGTCAGGGTTTTCCAAAACTCCAGCCCCATCGTTGCGACAGGTCCGACGACGAGCTATAGCGAAAAGCCGCTCTACAGCGAGCCCGCGTACGGGTATCACCAGGTGGTGGTTGCCACGCCATCGCACGATCAGACTCTTTCGCAGATTGCTGTGGAGCAGTGGGCAAACGTTCTGGTAGTCGTTCAGGACAGGGTGAGATGGCTTTACACTCAAAAAAGCGTAACCTATGTCTCAATATACGTAAACAGCGGGATCGGCGCAGGGGCCGAGATGGCCCACCCGCACCTTCATATCGTCACTTTTTCCGGAATCCCGCCGGTCATCGAGATGGAGGCGGAGGGCTCACACAGGTTCATGAACGAAAACGGGAACTGCCCTGCCTGCAACGTGATTGGGGTCGAGTCGAGCGGGCCGCGCCAGATATTGGCAACGGATAGCTTTCTGTCATTCAGCCCTTGGGCGCCGACTTATCCATACGAATACTGGATATACCCAAAGAGACACATGACTTCCTTCTCAAAAATAACACAGAAGGAAATCAACGACCTGGCCCTTATGCTGAGGGCAACGCTCGGTGGAATGGCCAAGGCGCTAAAGAATGTACCTTTCAACCTTGTATTCCATCTTTCGCCGGAAAAAAAGAACAGCCGACAGATCCACTGGCACATCGAAGTCTACCCTCAGATCAACACCTGGTCCGGGTTGGAAAGAGGATTCGGAGTCTTTGTCAATAACGTGAGGCCGGAAAAATCTGCCGAAATACTCGGCTCTGCATGCAGAAAAGAGCTCGCCGGCCTAGTTGGAATCACGTGACCGCACGATTTAATTACCAAGTTGGCTCACAGGTGAGCTGCACATGAAGCTGGAAAGTTGGATGGCCCTGGCTTCGCTGGGACTTTCCGTCATGTTCGTTGCACTGCTCCTTTCATTCTATAATTTTCTTATTGGACCCGATGGAGAAGGTCCGCAGAGGGTCGTTGAACCCGGCAGCTTGCTCCTCCAACTCATTTTCATTTCTGCAGCTCCATCCCTTGTCCTTGCCGGTTTTGTATTCGGCATGACCAGGACTTTCGGGACCCGATTCGGCGGGATCTCGCTAATCGCGTCAGGCATCGTGATGGTTGCCGGCATGCTAGCAGGCGTCGAAATGCTTGAGCGGATCGACGAGCAGTATATTGTCGGACCGATGCCGTGCGTTCCATATTTCTTCATGGGCGCCGGCGCCGGTGTGCTGGCCATAGGGGCGCTTCTGCTGGCGAAATCCGGAAAACGAGCACGATATAGCAGCCTGGATGATCTCCGTTGAGGCATAGCAAGATCAAGAGGATCGATGTCTCTAGACAGTTCCTCCCCGTCGAGATATCCGAGAACCTGAAGTCAGTTTTCAGTCAGGCGCGGAAGCGAAACAGCCCCATACTCTCAGTTGTCACGGGAACAAAGCCGGATTTCTACAAGCAGGCGCCACTCGTGCTCGAAGCTGCAAAACGCCGGCTTCCGGTATTTGTAATAAACACGGGCCAGCACTTTGACAAAGTCCTGGGATTTGGGATAGAGGAGTTTGACATCGAGAACTTTGTTGGATGCAACCTCCAGATTCGTGGAGACCTTTTGGAAAAGGCGGGTGAACTGACGCTCAAGCTCGGGGGACTTGGAAGGCAACTCCGGCAGAGCTTTGGACATGAGCCACTTCTTCCCGTGGTCCACGGCGACACCCTCGTGGCAGGGATCGCGTCTCTGGCATGGGTCTTTGGGATGGGACAGAAAGTGGCACAGAACGAGGCAGGTCTACGATCGATGAGCCCCGTTGCGATACGCGGGATTAGACCAGCGGGAGAGCCAACGAGAGACACGGTCAGCAAGTTCATTCACAGCCAGTTCAACGGCAAATGGTTCCTTGCACGGGACGAGCCCTTCCCGGAGCAGATTGACACGTGGATATGTTCAGCAGGTACTCAATACTTCTTTGCCCCTGTCCAGCTGAACAAGGACAATCTTGTCAGGGAAGGTTATCCGGAAGATTTCGTCCACGTCGTTGGCAACTCTGTGGTGGACGCAATCGGAATGAAGAGAAAGCAGCGCTCCAACCGGAGCGTTTTCGACCTCTACCCGCAGCTGGAAGCTGGCGAATGGATAAGGGTCGACATCCACCGGAGGGAGAACCTTACGCCCCGGCGCTTCGCCGCGATCGTTGGTGGCATGACCGATCTGGTCAGGAACACCGAACACAAGGTGGTGCTCGTAATGCTCAACGCAACGGCAACTGCACTAAAAGAATACGAGCTAGAATCGCGACTCCAAAAGTTGGCCGAAAATTTCCCCGACAAGTTCCTGATAACGCCGCTCTGGAAGGAGTATGCGCACGTTGTCGAATTCTTGGACAGCGGACATTGCTGGGCCGAGATGACCGACTCGGGCTCGATGCAGGAGGAGCTGCTCTATTTT
>DATEEE010000087.1:0-2967 GCA_035281285.1 Nitrososphaera sp. | reverse complement strand
GCATGGAAGGCCAGTGTCCTAGACCAAACTAGACGATGACCGCTTCTTCTAGTCCGATTATCTGCTGGATATTAAAGTCTTAGTCTGGAAAGATAATGTTCAAGAGTACGTCGACTGCTTTGTTTTTGGCCTTTTGCTTGTAGTACTCCGCGCCCTTCTTTGGCCGGTCCAGCAACTTCTCCGCATCGACTTCAGCTACGGGCCGGTGGTCAAGTGCTCCATAGAACTGGACGCGGTATCCCTTCAACTTTGAAATGACAATTGAATTAAAATTTTCATGATGCCAGACGGACCCGATGAAGTAGATGAACGGTGGATTGGGTTTTTTTTCAATCATCTCATGCACTCTCTCTATTGTCGATTGCAAATCCTTAGAGTCAGAATCCACGGCAATGATCTTTTCATCAACGCCACCGGCAACAAGCTCCCTCTTGGCCTTCTCTGCCTGAGGTTGATCGCCCACTATGATAAGCATGGTCTTGTGTTTGTCCGGCCTTGACGCCATCACAATTCTGTGGGTCTCGAGGCAGAGCATTATCCTCTCTTTGACATAATCAGGAAGTGAGCCGTCGGCGGTTCTGCCTGTATGTGCGGCATAAAGGATTATCAGATTGCCGTCCGTAAACCGAAACTCGGACATGTCTATCAGTACCAGCTGGTTGCCACTTTCTTGGGCGCGGCAAGTTGTCTTTCGAGATCATCCAATCTCTGGACTGCTTCGGGAATTTTTTGCAATTCTCGATATTGCTTGTCATGTCTTATCCGTCGAATCACATCAAGTACTTCATCGTGCGTTACCCCATGCTTGATGTCGTAGTCTATCTGCTTCGCACAGCTCGTTACGGTGCTGTACTTTTTGTAATTACGCTTTTCAAAAGATGAAGCGTCCGGCGAAATTCCTTTCACAAACCTAATGATAACCTTCTCAACATGCTCAAGATGCCAATCTTTCATAGCATAGTTGTTAGGCTTCAAGACTCCCATCCTTACATGATATGGCTATTTATTCTCTTGTCAGCAATTTCAGAAATAATTCTGCAGCCTGATCTCGTCTTCTCCAGGAATCTTTGCGATTTCGAATCTCTCTTTTGGTTTCAGCAGCGTCGCCGTTGCATCGAACCCGAGCTTGGTGGTCAGCAAATTTGTCTGATCACTTGAAGGGTCAAGGCTCGAGCCCTTTACGCCGGGAATAATTAACAGGTCCTTGTCAGCCTGGCACCTCGTGGCTATCGCGTATTCAACCTCCTTTGCATCCGCGGGGTTGATGTCGCTATCGACTACAGTTGCCATCTTGAGCGACGGATGGGCCGCAAAGGCTGCTAGAATCGCATTTTTTGGCTCTCCCTCGAGCCTCTTCCTGATCTGAATAACAGCGGCAAGCCAGTTTGACCCGCCGTCCGTCAGATGTACTGACTGTGTCGAAGGCACCACGTTTTTGACATAGTCGAAGATCTTGGCCTCTACGGGAATCCCCATTAGGAGACGGTGCTCCGCGTATCCAGGGAGTATGTCATGGTAGATGGCGTTGTCCCTGAAACTGATCTTGTCCAGCTCAAAGACCGGCTGTTTCCGTTTGTGGTCATATGTCCTGAGCATTTCAACCATCCACTCCTCGTGCGTCACATCTTTCAAGATCCTTCCTTCAATCACGATTTCCGCGTGGCTGGGAACAAGAAGTCCCGACTTTGGCGCGGATGAAAGTGAGAGCCTGCCTCCGAGAAATGAGTTAGCGATGAGCATTTCGTCGATTCCGTACGCAGCCTGGTACGCAGCTGCAATGCTGACTGCCGGATGAACGCCAATCGTTATGGCAACAGGCAGGTCTTCGCCGTGGTCTTTTGCATAAGTGAAGCACTTGTGCAGGTGCCTCCCTTCAACCATCCTGATGGCCATGTGTCGGTCGTCAAGCCGCAAGAGCCTGTGGGTGGACGAATTCTGATTGCCCTTCTCCTGATCTTTCGCATACACGATAGAAGAAGTGATGAACGGCCCAGCGTCTTTTTCAAAGTGTGTCACTATGGGCACCTCATAAAGGCTTCCCGATGAATTCTTCTCATAGGGCGCACTCCCGGCAGTCGGTGCCGGGCCTTTAAGGGAACTGAGGGACTCGGTGATCCGCGAGTGAATGGCCGCTTTCAGGTCACGTCCTGCCGGCGTTTTTGCAGACCCACTGATTGCAAGAAAAAGTCTTTCAGGAGTACCGCAGACGTTGGCAGCCACTGAAAACCTGCTATTTTCCACTCTGGCAAAAACTACGGCTTCCCTGGCGTCAAGCTTTGCCGAAACGCCGGCAATTTCGAACTTTGTACTAACTTTTCGCGTTATCCGTACAAGCTGCCGGCTTTGCTCTAGCAGCGAAAGAAATCCCCTAAAGTCAGGAGCCTGTTCGTTATTTCGCTTGGTTTTCATTTGGCTTGTTCCTATCCATAATATCCATAACGACTTCCATAATTGCTTTCATGTCATCGAGTTTTAGAGAGGTCTTGCTATAGAGCGAGACCAAGCAGATTCCGTTAATCAACGCGGCCACTTTTTCCGAAACGTTGGTGATAAACATAGAGTCAAACTTGCTGGGGATAACTTTTGCGGAGTTGATCTTGCCGCCGGCTACACCGATGGACGCAGTGATTGCTCCCAGTCTAGGAGATCCCTCAGAAATAACAAAAAAACAGCCGTTTTCAAAAAAGTGGCCTTGGATGACAAACTCTCTGCCTGTTCCTGATCTGGCAGTATTGCTCTCGCTTTGGCCAGAGCCGAACGGCATCTGTTTATCTTACGCGCACAGTAATCGGCTTGGCTACCTTGAATTCTTGCTTCTTAGTTCTCGCCCTGAGCTTTGCCTTGTACTTCAGGTTCCTTGGCTTTGTGCGCAGCCTGTAGCCACAGCACGGACACCAAAGGCCATCCCACTTGATGAATATTTCACATATCTGGCATCGCTTCTGGCCGGAAGCATATCTGCCGGAG
>DATEEE010000086.1:0-7636 GCA_035281285.1 Nitrososphaera sp. | reverse complement strand
TGGAACAAAGTATTAAAGCAAAATTTGGCACTTTTTGAATTGAATGGTAGAGACAAGCGTCCTTGTATCAGCACTGGCAGGAGCCGGATCGTTCTTTTCCCCGTGCATACTGCCAATTATCCCCGCGTTTGTCTCCTATCTTTCCGGCACGACCCTTAGCGAATTGCACACACAGAATTCGCAGAACCCCGGCGCTCAGTCGACCGTCACCGTCCGCAAGTCCGTAAGGCTTGGAATATTTCTTAACACGGTGTACTTTGTCCTGGGCTTTTCGCTTGTCTTTGCGGTACTCGGAGTAATACTCAATAGCTTTCTGGCAAATGTCGGCACCGGGTTTCAGACGACCCTGCAGTCGATCGGCGGGGTCGTGATAATTGGGTTTGGGGCCTACCTGATTCTGTCTATGAAGTTGCGATTCCTTAATTTCGAAAAGAGGATGACTACTCTTCCTAAATTCAAGACAACCTATCTGACGTCGTTTGTTTTCGGCGCCGCATTTGCGTCGGGCTGGACGCCATGCGTCGGGCCGATCCTGGGCACGACTCTGACGCTCGCAGCCACTTCGCCTGGCGCAGCCTATAACTCGTTGCTTGCTTACGCACTAGGTCTTGGAATTCCGTTCCTGATAACCGGAGCATTCTTCTCCCAGGCGACAAAAGTCATCCGCAAAATGGTCAAGCATTTGCGGTACTTTAACCCGATAATGGGCGGCATACTCATAGTGTTAGGAATACTCGTATTCACCAACCAGCTCAGCCTAGTCGGAAACTTTCCACTTGCCAGCGAGATAATTAACCTGGAGAGGGGAATATGAATTCGGACAACCTGAGCGCGCTGGCCGTCGGCGTTGGAGTTGTTGCCCTGATTACTGGGTTTGGGATTTACTTTAACAGCCCTGATCTCAACAAGGCATCTGGCCAGGAAGGCGCATTCGTGCCCTCCGCAGTCGTGCAGGATAATGGCACGATCACCAGGGTTCAGATCGACAAGTCGCAATTCAAAATCGCCCCAGAGCTTGCTAAAATATCCGGTTACATCAATACCGAGCCGATATCACTTGCAGATCTTCGCGGCAAAGTTGTCCTCGTGGATTTTTGGACGTACAGCTGCATCAATTGCATCAGGACCATTCCGTACCTGAACGCATGGCATGAAAAATATGCGGACCAAGGATTGGTCATCGTTGGCGTTCACACGCCCGAGTTCGAGTTTGAAAAAGACTATAACAACGTCCAGGCGGCCGTGGAAAAGTTTGGGATTGAATATCCGGTTGCGCAGGACAACGACAGGGGCACTTGGAAGGCGTACGAAAACAGGTACTGGCCGCGCAAGTACATCATCGACGACGAAGGCTACATCAGGTACGACCACATTGGCGAAGGCTCGTACGCAGAAACCGAAAAGGTGATCCAGTCGCTGCTGGCAGAGCGCGCAGCCAACGCCGGGCTTGTCGTGAACATCGACGGCTCGGTGAGCCGGCCCGACAGCGCGCAGAGCGTGGACTTTGGAAAGATACGCACTCCCGAGCTGTACTTTGGCTACGACTTTGCAAGGGCAAAGCTTGGAAACCCGGAGGGCCTTAGGCCGGGAGAAGTCGTGAGCTACACGATTCCGCAGGACCAGCCCATGCAGCGAAATACGATATACCTGTCCGGCGAATGGAAGAACTACGGAGACTCGATGGAACTGCAGGGTGAACTTGGCAAGGTAGTGCTGCTGTACTCGGCAAAGTCGGTCAACATTGTAGCCGGAGGCCAGGGCGAGCTTCACATTGTGGAAGATTCGACTCAGCTTACCGGCAGCGGGAGGGGAGTAGACGTGTCAGAGGCTGCGCAGGTTGATGTCGACGGCCAGCGGCTCTACAATATTTCCATGCACGACGACTATGGAAACCACGCGCTGGAAATTACTGCGATTGGAAAAGGATTTAGGATATACACCTTCACGTTCGGATAGAAAAGCTTGTCCCGCCACATGCCAATCCTGTCGAAATTTGCCTTTTCCTAGATAGGGTGGTTGATGGCAATAATTGCCTTTTAATGGCTCGGACTACCGCCACATATCGCGTTCCTTAAGTCCATTTGTGCTAATTCAAGCATCAAAGGGGAGAGCATTGGAAGCTTTCCCGAGCATCCCGTTCTCCCTTGGCGGCACCGTCTCCGTTGGCGGTGCCGCTACTCTCCCCTTTGACCGATTAATGCAAGCCTGACAATTCTAGCTAACCATTTTGTAAATTGGCATGTACGGAAGCCAGAATTTACCGGTACATCCCATCGCAATAGCCTTTAAGCATAACACCGGATGAGCGCTCAGTCGCTTGCTGCCACCAGACGGCGCAGCGATTGCCGGAAGCCGCTGCGCGCAGAATTGGATTGGAATCTGCTGCGGCGGCTCCTATTCCTTTTTCCTGAAGCCGAAATAGCAGGAGTGGCACATATCTTTGCCGTAGATAACGCCTGCGTTTCCGCAGTTGCTGCAGACCTTGTCATGGTCAACAGTAGAGTCGAGAGACTTTGCCTTTTGAAGGCACTTGCCGCAGATGGGGGCATCCAGGTTGTAGCTCGACAGAAAGCCGGCGCCGCACTGGGTGCACTTTAGGCTATACATCTTGCCCTTTGGTTTCCAGCGATTGAACAGTCCCACGGAGGATATTTGACACAGCGGAATAATCAATGTATCGCCACAATAGCGCATTCCGGAGTTGGCATGCAAACTTGACATGCGGGGCAAGCGTAACAGCAATAGCCTCAAGAAATGTAAATTCGGGAGACCAATTTCGATTTGCGTTGAGATTGAAAATCATTGCTGCACTTTCATTCACATGACCCAATTATGGTACCAGTAACTGGTCGGAATCTGCTGCCGCGATAATCACGGATTCCGAACTAGATGCCCACTCTAGGGATCATCATATTTCGTGCAGAGCGCTCCATTCTATTTGGCATTTGCTTTCTTCGCCATCGATTTGCGCCACATGAAGATGCCAAGGACTATCAGCCAAGCAAAAGTAATTCCCGTCTCAGTATCTGCTACCGGGTCTCTCACTGAAGAAAATAAGACGTAGGCCACGATTACACCCGTGGCAATCGCAAGAGCTCCTGAGGCTATTCCCAGTGCTCCAATCCACTTGCGAAAGATGCTGCTCTTCACTATGGCGGTTCCAAAAATTATCGCGACCGCCCCCTGAAGGATCCGATAGATACTTTGTATTCCGCCCTCTGTCCATCTAATGCCTTCCGCAACTCCAAAGTAAATCGCCCTTTCTTCACTGGCCACTGGGGCGGCGTGCCATTTGTCGACAGCCATCTTGAGAGCAATGCCATCGACTGCCTGCAGTATTCCAAACGTTCCCGCAGTCATGATAGCTGCCGCCAAACCCAGCGATGCCAAAGCCGCGACCGAACCAGATTCCGACCGCGCGAATATTGGGTGAAGTGCCACGTACCCGCCAGCATAGATGAGCATGATGCCTGCAAGTTGGCCAATGTGCGCGGCAATCCAAAGATCGTGTTCTGCATATACCGCAAAGATGGCGGGATTATCCATCAAATCTGGCTGCGTACCAGGCGAGTGAATCATTGATGATGCAACGACAATAACCATGCCTGCAAAGAATGAGATTGCCCCCATACGGAGAATCGGGCGTTCAAACTGAGAATTGCCTAGTTGCATAAAGCGATTGACTGACTAGCTTCCCAATAATGATTGCTGTGCAGAGTTCTTTTGACAAACCGAGAATAGCTTGCATGACTTCCGAGCAACATCTGTCGTTTGCCAAAGATCAAGTAGGAGTTTTCATTGCATAGTTGTTCAGGTTCTGCACCCAATTGCAACCACTTTACAATTGGAAAGGCCTGAACTTTACTATGCACTCCTTATTACAAAAGGGGTGCAACATAATGACATGTACGCTGGAGAGCATCGCAAGCATGGAGGAAGCCTGCGATGGGCAGCGGCGAAGCATGCTCTCAGGTGCCTAATTGGATGCAATATTGGCGAAGGTCTGGGTGCAGCGATCGGCTTTCTTCTAGGCTGGGACATGCTCTGGACGATGGGCCTAGCCGTGGGGTTAGCTTTTGCAATCGGATATGCTTTCACGCTTGTTCCCATGCTAAAGACGATGCCGTTACGACAAGCCGCAAAGGTCACTTTTGTAGGTGATACGGCGAGCATCGCGGCTATGGAAATTGTTGAAAACTCGCTGGTATTCATACTTCCGGGATTCATCCATGCGTCGTTGACAGATGCAACTTTCTGGCTAGGACTTGGAATAATCCTTCCAGCAGGTTATGCGGTAGCATATCCAGCAATGTACTGGGCGATGAGGCGGGAGCAAAAAAGAGGTGCTGCAGTGGCCCACCACCACTAATCTTTTCCTCGCCGTACCTTAACTCACTGTTTTCCAATTGTCGTTGACTTGAAACTTGATACTGCTACCTCAGTGAAGTTTTCTCGGAGCAAAGGCGCAAGTTCTTGACACTCATCGAACCAGGAAAAATTTGGTTAATAAGCAACAGAACCGCGCGCAGATACGCTGATATAGTTAGGCAAGCCGCAGGAATGCAGAAATCATGTCCGACACGAGCCAGCTCTTGGTCCGCAGAATTAGGGACGGAACGGTCCTCGACCACATTGAAGCTGGCAAGGCGCTGCTGGTTCTAAAAGCACTCAACATCACTGGGAAGGAAGGGAACGTGATCACGGTTGCGCTCAATGTGCCGAGCAGCAAGCACGTAAAGAAGGACATCATCAAGGTGGAGAACAGATTCCTTGAGATCAGCGAAACTAACAAGCTGGCGCTGATCGCCCCGCGGGCGACCATCAACATAATACGCGACTACAAGCTGGTGGAAAAGCGCAAGATCCAGCTGCCTGATTCTATCGTCGGGATCTTCAAGTGCCCAAACCTGAAATGCATCACAAACAGCGGCGAAGAAATCCGGTCGACGATAGACATTATAGACAAGGAAAAAGTAGTTCTAAAGTGCAGGTACTGCGCAAGGACGCTTTCGACAGACGAGCTCGCCTTCTAGCGGATCTTTACCATCCTGGTTCTGGGCTTCCAGTCGACGTTGCTCTTGGGAAGCCTTTCCATCGCAAAGTGGAATATAATCAGCGGCGCAAATACAGCTGCTGTTATCCCGGCCAGCATGTAGTTGCCCAGGTAGACCATGTAGAGGACGATGCCGGCGCCGGTCATTATCTCAATCCAAGTGCACGTGCAGAGCTTGAGCGCGATGTTCTTCAGGCTTGGCATGATGGTATTTCGTGGCACGGCTATTTCTCTGGATCGGGGGTCAATTATTCGTCGTGCAGAAATTATGTGATTTTGCCGCAAAGTACTGAAAAAGCATGCGACCGCGGTCCCAGAAAAGAAAACCTATGCAGTAAGTGCGGCGTTTGATTATCTTTTTATAGTTCGTACTTGCATGAAAGTCGGGTCCTGCGCTGTGGGGTGCAAATCGTGACTGGCGAAATGGCGAACATGGTCGTGCTCGGGCTGATCGTTGGAATTGTGGTGCTGGTCTCGATTATCCTGATGGCCATAGTCGGCGGATCCCACGTTTTTGACTGACTCTGCAAAAGTTGACTATACGCGACCGGGCGGTGGCATCCTTGCGAATTTTTTGGCCAGCTTGTAGCCAAATCCCATCGCAATAAAGAGCGTTATCAGGCCCGCAGCTAAAGTCATGAAAATTTCTGCCTTTACAAGATAGTGCATCACCAGCGTGACGGTTACGGCCGGAACAGCGATGATTACTGCGAGAAGCGTGCTGATTGCATAGACCCTGCCAACCGTGACTTTGGGCTTGCCTTCCTTGGGGGCAGACACTGGAAATGCAGTGTGCCAGAACCGATTTAAGCGTTTATCACGAAACGTTGTCTGCGCGCACAACGCGCGCGATTGGGTATTTGAGGTTCTAATTTTTCTCGATACAAAACTGCAGGCATCCTGTCGCAGCTTTGCCGGGTTTATTAGATTCCTGAACAGAGGAATCTCGTGGAACAATCAGGCCCCGCAGATATAGTAAGAAAGCTGGTAGAAAGCATTAACAGAGGTGACGTCGAGAACGCACTGAAGTGTTACGAGCAGGATGCAGTTCTTTTAGCACAGCCAGGGCAGGTGACCAAGGGCAGACAAGCTCTCCGCAGCGCAATTGAAGGGTTCATCGCATTGAAGCCAGAGCTCAGAGGTCATGCCGAGAATGTGGTGCAAGCAGGCGACATTGCGCTCTACTGCTCCAGATGGACATTGGCGGGAACAGGACCAGATGGAAAGCCGATCGAGATGAGTGGCGCTTCTTCCGATGTGCTAAGGCGGCAGGCAGATGGTAGATGGCTTGTTGTGGTTGACAATCCGTGGGGAACTGGGATTTTGGGATAGGTTGCTGTAATATTGTCTAATCGAATTTCCTATCGATAATAGACTTTTGAGCGGCGCTCCATTTTGAATTGGAGTTCTTTTTCAGCCATTCGATGTAAAGATCTTGAAATGCAAGCCGCTCTCTAAAGTTCTGTTCCTTGAGCTTCTCAAGTTCTTTCAGGTCGATTTTTGGAAGCTTCCTCTTCAAGCCAGAGATTTATTCAATGCGTCTTGCTTATCAATTTTAAACCTGAATCCGTCGAACCTGATCCGTAGGATCATATCGGACTACGAAATCAGTAATGCGTGAATAGAAAGGTGGTGAGCCTTAGAGGCCCATCTGGTTCTTGTAGTAGTTGGCGAGTTTAGAGTGCCTGAGTCTTTCGCCCATGTCCGTCGCGCATTCCATCTTGTTGAGATGCGTCCTGAACTGGTAGAGGTCGCACATGCAGACACCTGTCACGGGCCTGTACTTTGTCCTAGAGATCTCGTGCTTCTTGTAGTTGGAGTAAAGTATCGGGATTCGCGTGAGGCCGACGCTTGCAAGGATTCCGCCGATGGTTGCATAAAGCGCTACGGCCGGCGAAAGTAAGAAAAGCGGCAGAACGACTGAGGCCACAACTCCTGCAGAAGTCGCGATCACTGAAATCCTGGCCCACCTGTCAAGCGGGGCAACCTCCTTTTCAAACTGGTCAATCAGCATTTCCAGCTTTGGATCTAGCTTTTCGTTAACATTAAGCGTCGATACTTGCATTTGATATACGATCGCGTTTCCTGCTAATTAAGCTTTACATAACATTGCAAATTTCACCTAATCTTTCAATCTGAATGCATGGGCACATAATTATTGCAATTTGTTTGGTTGGATGTAACAGGAAATAGGAGCGCGGAAACCTCGAATCACAACAAAAATGTCCAGAATATTTGATTTTGGGGTATGAAAGTAGAAATTTTTCACCCTGATGTTCCATGACATAATTTCTTGGAATTATGATAATATAGATTGCATGATTTGACGTGTCAAGGCTAATATTGAATCCAACCCAAAACACTCTCGATGGCCAAGACAGTGCTAAAGTTCCAAAGCCAGCGACTTGATCAGCTTCCCGCAGACATTCTCATCAAGGGCGGCTGGGTTAGCACAGCGATGGCAATGGTCCTTACTCTTCCGCCGCTCGCCCTATTCATCGGCCTTTACCAGGTCGGCGAAATGAACATTGGAGTTGCGGCCGGAATCAGCTTTGGAATTCACTTTGGGCTCTTGGCGTTTTC
>DATEEE010000085.1:0-5978 GCA_035281285.1 Nitrososphaera sp. | reverse complement strand
GGGCCCGTGTAACCAGAGTCAAACCCGGCGATATTGCAAGTGGGCATCCCGACCAGCGCTTTCTTGATCTCCTTTCCTTGGGCGTCGGCAACAAACCTACTGACGCCATACTCTTCCTTGAATTCCTTTTCGTCAAATGGTTCTTCGGCGACAACCGCGAGCTCTTGCTCGGTAAAGTCGCGGACTTCCTTGTACCAATCACTTATCAGGATTCTGCCGTTTGAATCTCTCATGGTTGCTAATGCCGCTACTAGGCGCCACGCCGGGTTTTCAATAATCACTGCCAGGCTCGAATGCGCGTCGCGCGACGGTCCCTTTGCGATTAGCTCTACGTAGAGGAGGCCTTTCATGCCGAGGCTGATAATCGGTCTGTCCTTTGCATCGACGTAGCCGAATTCCCAAATGACGCCGTCGCAGGTCAGCCTGTCGCGATATTTTTTCAAGTACTGCTCAACGTGCACACTCCCCACTTCTTCTTCACCTTCAACGATAAACCTGATATTGCATGGAACATCGCCGGTCTTTTTCAGGTAATACTCGACGGCCTTGATCCTGGTGATGAGCTCGCCCTTGTCGTCTGCAGATCCTCTGCCAAAGATGTAATTCCCTACTCGGCTACCGCTGAATGGATCAGCGTTCCAGAGCTCCAGCGGCTCCACAGGCTGGACGTCGTAGTGGTTGTAAAACAGCAAAGTCTTGCGAGAGTTGGACTTTGATTTCACTTCACCGTAAACAATGGGCGGAATAGACCTGTCGTCTAGGTGGAGAACTTCTGAGTTTATGCCGGCTTTTGCCATAATTCTGGCCACTAGACTAGCGCATTCTTCGAGCCCTTGCTTTTTGGCAGAAACGCTGGGCTGCCTTATGAGTGTCTGAAGGTCTTCAATCAGTGCATCGATGTCGGCATCCACTAGCTGGTCTATTGCGCTCAACACGAGGTAGCCCCTTGTGATTGAAAATAAAGGTTACGAAACATTCTGTAACAGATAATGTCTGTTCGTCCGCGGCACGCGCAAATCAATTTCATGCCTGGTTTGCATGGGATACGCCACAGTGTCACAACATTTCGGTGAACAATGCGCGGCAACATTATACTGCGCGAGATCACTTTATAACCGCGTCATAATGATTTTGACCTCGTATGTCCAACTCGATCTTCTTTTCCCCCCAGTCGATCGCTGTCATAGGCGCCTCTGAAAAGCCAGGAATTGGCAAGACTATTTTTAGCAATATCGCAAAGCACTTTACAGGCAAGATTTACCCCGTCACTCCGTCCAACCCGACGGTAGGCGGTCTCGCTGCCTACAAGAGCGTCGTCGAAATACCCGCAGCCGTTGACCTCGCCGTTGTCGCGGCCCCGAGCCGCTTCACGCCCGCAGTCATGGAAGAAGTAGGCAAGAAGGGGATAAAGGGGGCCATTATCGTTTCCGCTGGTTTCAAGGAAGTCGACGAAGAAGGAGCCAGACTTGAAAAACAGGTAGGCGAAATCGCCCGCAAGTACGGAATCCGGGTGATAGGCCCCAACTGCCTTGGGATCATGAGCCTTTCCAAGAACAACATGATGAATTCTACTTTTCTAAAGATTACTCCAAAGCACGGAGGAATAGCGCTCGTCTCTCAGAGCGGGGCGATATGCGCTGCCACGGTAGAAGACGCCGAAGCGCAGAACATTGGCTTTTCCAAGGTAATCAGCATGGGCAACAAGGTGGACATGGACGAAAGTGACGTGCTCGAACTCCTTGCAGAGGACGACGATACTCGGGTCATCATCATGTACCTTGAAGACATCAGGAACGCGCGGAGGTTCATGGACATATCAAGGCGAATTACGACCGAGAAGAAAAAGCCAATCATAGTCCTCAAGTCGGGCAGGACTGCCGAAGGCGCCAAGGCGGCTGCTTCGCACACAGGCGCGCTCGGGGGATCCGACGCAAACTATGAAGCTGCGTTTTCGCAGTGCGGGGTGATCCGAGTCGATACAATGGGCGAACTTTTTGACCTTGCAACTGCGTTTTCAAAGCAGCCACTGCCAGACGGCGGTGTAGTCATTGTTTCAAACGCTGGCGGGCCTGCGATAATTTCGACCGATTCGTGCTCGCGCTACGGGCTAAAGATGGCCGACTTGTCTTCAATCCGCGATAGCATAGCCAAAGTCATCCCTGCATACGGCTCGCCGAGAAATCCTGTAGACATCGTGGGCGACGCAGACTATATGCGCTTTGAAAACGTGCTCAAGGAAGTTCTGGTACATCCCGACGCTGGTTCGGTAGTGACGATGTGCACGCCCTCGGCGACTCTGAATTATGATGACCTGGCTAGAGTCTTGGTAAAGATGTCTGCCCAGTTCCCAAATAAAACGATGCTCGCGTCGCTCATGGGGCTCGCCGAGGGGATAGAAAACAGGGCAATCATGTCGGAAGGAGGGGTGCCCTACTACCTCTATGCAGAGCCGGCTATTCGGACGCTAAAGGCGATGTACGAATTCAAAAAGTGGGTCGATTCGTCTGCGACAAAATCGCCGACTCTAAAGTTCTCGAAAGACACGGCGAAGGTCAGGTCAATTTTCGACTCTGTAAAGTCGCAGGGCAGGGCGAACCTGCTCGAGGAAGAGGGATACGAAGTGCTGAAGGCGTACGGTTTCCCGACACCCAAGAGCATGCTGGCAGCCACCGAACAGGATGGAATCGCCGCGGCAAATGAGATAGGCTATCCAGTTGTCATGAAGATCGCGTCCCCGGACATTATCCACAAGTCAGACGCCGGCGGAGTTAAGGTGGGCGTAAAGGGCGACGAAGAGCTGAAAGCAGCATATCGTGCGATAATGGAAAGCGCCAAAAAGTACAAGGCCGATGCCAGGATAAAAGGCGTCTTGGTGCAGGAGATGGTGAAGTCCGCGAAGGAAACAATCCTGGGCGCGAGTCAGGACCCGACGTTTGGCCCGGTGATAATGTTTGGGTTGGGCGGAATCTACGTGGAAGTCTTGAAGGACGTAGTTTTCCGCGTGGCGCCGATAGACGAGCGGGAAGCAATGGGGATGGTAGAGTCGATCAAGACCATCAAGCTCCTAAAGGGCGTAAGGGGCGAAAGGCCGTCGGACCTAAAGGCCATAGCAGACTCGCTCCAGAGGCTGTCCCAGCTCGTAGTCGATTTTCCAGAAATCAAAGAGTTCGACATCAACCCTCTTCTTGTGCTGGAGGAGGGCAAGGGTGCGAGGGTTGTCGACGCAAGGATCATTCTAAAGAGCTAGAGTTTCGATCCGCATTCACCACAGAAGGCTGAGTCGGGTTCGTTCTGGAACCCGCATGAGGCGCATTTTCCGCCGGATGATGGCTTTGTTCTGCCGGGCGCGACAAGTACAATGTCGCCTATCTTTGAAACGGAATCCCACGAAACTTCGTTTCCACCAATCTTTAGAGTAATTCGCGCGTCACCTCCTGTCCTGCGCAGGCCAACTTCATCGATTTTGCCCATCAGCATCGCTTCGGAATCATAAGCAGACATCCCTACCAGCGACTGGATGGCAAGATAGTCTCCGCCCGGGATGGCCTGAGCTGCGACTTCGGCCCTAGCCGGCGGAATGTCGATGGTCGACTCCCGCGGCTTTTGAGCTTGCGCCGGCGGCTGCTCCAAAGTTTCAAACCTGCGGTATTGCGCGATGGTTGCGCTGCAGGTCCTGCACTTGTATTCTCCCTTCTCGGCAAGAGTCACGCCTTCTCCAAGCTCCTCATTGGGGTTGTCGTAAACTATGGCCGGCGAGCCGTCGTAGTCCTTTTCGCACTTGTTGCAAAAGTACTTCACGAACCTGTCTTCGTCGAGCCTCCCAATGCCTGCAAGGAACAGTTCAGGGCCGCCTAGATTGGCCTTTTTCTGTTCCACGTCAGTAACCCTTGCAATAGCGTAACCGCCTGACCCGCGTAGTTTTTTCTCCGCCATTTGGTCTTCAGCCATCATGTGATGACGGGACAATCAGTCCCAAGCAATTTAAGTCTACTACCCGCTTTAGCAGGAATCACCACTTAATAGGCAGTTGCTGCCAAAAATGGCATTGAACGCGGTCGCCATCCTGCTGTACCGGAATCTTGTTGCATCCATTGACAAGGTCTTTCTGGTCTGGCAGGTCGTCTTTCCAATAGTCTACATCTTTATCGCCGGTTACTCGTACTCGGCGCTCATTGGCGAGGGCGGCGTCCCGATCGGCGAGAGCAGCGTTGCCTATCCCGCATTCCTCGCTGCAGGAATGATCGGGTTCAACATGATGAACAGCAGCACAGTTGCTGGCAGCATCATCTGGAACGACAAGCGGAACGGTATGTTTCAGCAGATACTGGTCATGCCGTTTGCGCGGATGGAGTACATCGTCGGAAGCATCCTGACCATCATGCTGATGGGTCTTGCCAGCGCGGCCCTCATCTTGGTGGCTGGCATCCCCACTCTGGTCGGTGCTGCGGAGCCCACGTTCTTTGGATCCCTCTATGTCCTCTACGCGCTCATCACGGGTGCGATATTTTTCGGCTCGATTGCGATCATTATTTCCACCCGTCTAAAAAGCAGCGAGGGCTTTAACGTCATAGTCAACAGCGTCTTCCTTTTCTTTTCGTTCGTAAGCACAGCTTTTTACCCGCCGCAGGGCGTTCCTGGCCCGTTGTCGGCTGCATTTTACGCGAACCCGCTCACCTACATTGTCGACATCACGAGGGCGGGAGTATTCAATGAAATAAACACATTCGTGCACATCGAAGCCGGGATCATTACCGCGGTCACCGCAGCGACCTTCCTGCTGGCTACCATCTCTATGCTGCGCATGAAGATTTAGACGCTGCCGCTGCCGATAACGCTGAGAAAGACTTCTTCGAGGCTCGGCGGATTTACGGATACGCTTTCGACCTGTATGTCTGCCCTTGAAAGCACCTCGATTATCTTGACCATCAACTCCTGCGCGCCTGACGAGCTGACCCGTATCTTGTCGTCGTCCTGCGTTTCGACTGCCGCCCCGCCGGCAACCAGGGGTGCGATAAGGTGTACCACCGAACTGGCCGCGGCGTCCTTGAGTTTTATTTCGACTATCTTGACGCCGCCATGCTTTTGCTTCAGACCCGCAGGCGTGTCAGTCGTGATTATCTTTCCCTTGTTGATTATCGCAATCTCGTCGCAGAGGTATTCCGCTTCCTCCATGATGTGGGTTGTGAAAAACACCGTCAGACCGCCCTTGACGTGCCGCTTTACATAGTCAAGTAGCATGCGCCTGGCGGCCGGGTCGAGGCCCACCGTCGGCTCGTCGAGAAAAAGTAGGTCCATGTCATGCATGAATTCCCGCGCTACCTGCACTCTCCGCCGCTGGCCGATTGACAGCTCGTCGTTTTTCATATTTCGAAGTGATGCAAGGTCAAACTTGTCCATGAGCTCCCGGGCCCTGTCCCTTCGCTTTTCCCCTGGCAACCTCCACATGAGGCCGTAAAGCTCTAGCGCCCTCTCCACCGTCAAGTTGGTCTCAAAGCTGGGCTCTTGAAGCACGACTCCGATTCTTTTCCTTATTTCCTTTGAGTGCTTGACAATATCCTGCCCGAAAATCCTGACAGAGCCGGACGTGGGATGAACTAGCGTGTTGAGCACCTTTATCGTAGTCGTCTTGCCTGCGCCGTTTGGGCCCAGGAAACCAAAGACCCGGCCGTAGGGCACGTCAAATGAAATGCCATCGACTGCCGCGACCGAGCTGCCATAGCTCTTCCTCAAGTCGGAAACGCTGATGCAGGCGCTATCCATTTGGTCCGCCGTAAGCAAGGGGTTTCTCTAATTTCTGCATTTACAGCGATGAGGCCGCGCGGAAGACCACTTCTGAAAGCGCCGGGTGGATATGGATAGTCCTTGCGATCTGGTCCATCCCGGCCCCGAGCTTCATCGCAATGAGAACTTCGTGGATGAGTATCGACGCGTGGCTTCCGATGATGTGGCATCCGAGGATCTTGCCTTGTTTTGTGGCA
>DATEEE010000084.1:0-3540 GCA_035281285.1 Nitrososphaera sp. | reverse complement strand
GAAATCTTTCTTTTTGGCTTTGGAACCTGAGGGACGTAAACCGATGCGGCCTTTACGAACCGCCGGACAATGCCCTCACTCTGCGTCGTGCTGCTCATCGGTCAAAACCTCGCCACCTGCAGCCACGATTTTCGCTTTGGCACTCTCTGATATCTTTGCTACCTTGATCGCATATGCAGCGCTTACCTTTCCACCGCCGAGGAGCTTGTCATACCCCAGGGCGGCAAGATCCAGGACGACCTTGCCCTTTTCGTCGGCCTTGCCGTGCTTTGCAAAAACCCCGTCCAGGTCGCGGATGTTTATCCACCTGTGGACAAGGTTGCGGTTGAACGAGTTAAAAGCATCATGACCAAAGTGGTCGGGCTCCTCAATAACAGTCCTGATGAAAAAGTGCTTGTGCTTTCCAGCTCCGCCAATGCCTCCGCGGCTGCCTGCTTGCCTGTGCTGGCCAACCTGGCCCCAGCCGCAATACCTGCTGCCGCGCTGCCTTCTGGATTTTCTAAATCTAGTAGCCATAAATTGTCCTACCTGCCTGTAGCTGGAACTCGCTGAATTTCGTTTTTCTTTCCACCTTAATTAAGTCTTGCTGCACTAGAGCATCCTCTTTACGATTTCAACCAGCTCGCTGTCGTCGCCCAGAATTCCTTCCTGAGAATACTGGGTCTTGGTCTTGCGCTTGAAGCCACCCTTCGGAGGGCTGAGTGAAAACCATGGCTTGATCCCCTGCAGTTTCGACATCGAGACTTTGTTCTCTGCTATCGCAGTTGCAAGGTCGCCCATGCTCTTGTACTCCTTTGGAAGGTCCGCGCCCGTTATGGGTTTGTGGCCAGCCTTTCTTCCTCGCTTTTCAAGAAGTTCCCTGACTATTCCGGCGTCCGCCTTGGTCCATGCAACGACCTCCTTGACTTTTCTTAGCATTCCCAGGTACTCCTCGCTTTCGGGGACGACTGTCGCGCTAAAGCGCCTTTCCAGGTTTAGCCCGTCAAGCGTCCTCTTCGCCCACTCCGGGATGTTTACTGTTCCTTTGATTCGTACTACGAGGTATGCCATGCGAGCATCAACCTACGCTGTATGTGCTCCGAAGAGCGTTAAAGATTGCCTTTGTAGTCGACGACATTGTGTTTGTAGAGCCAAAAGACTTTGACCAGGCGTCTTTGAGTCCGGCCAGTTTCAGCAGGCTCTTGATGTTCTCCCCTGCAACGATGCCCAGCCCTCTGGGCCCGGGGATTATATCGATAGTAACGCTGCCACCCTTGCCGCGAACCTTGAATGGCACAGAGTGGAGCTGGTTGCACTTGCACTCCCAGCTGCCGCAGCCCAGCTTTACCGGTATTACGTTGAGGAAAGACGCGTTAGTGGCCTTGTCAATCGAAGTCCTCATCTGCGATGATTTTCCCTTGCCGATGCCGAACCATCCGGCTTCGTTGCCGACGGCGACCAGCGCATTAAAGCGGGTCATTTCTCCGGCGTCGGTCTGCTTCTGGACGATTCCGACGTGAACGACCTGGCTCTTCATGTCAGGCAACAGGTGCTTTACGATTTCAGCCTCCTGTATCCTCCAGCCGTTTTCATAAATTTGGTCCATCGAGGTAATCTTGCCTGCGAGAACCATGCTGCCCAACGTGGTGCGGGGCTTCCATTCAACCTGCTGCTGTTGCGACGGTGAGTACTGGCGGCTCATTTGCTCTTGCTTTTACCTCCCTTTTCTGACTTCTTCCCTTTCTTTTCTTCCTTTGCCGCCTTCTTTTTCTCTGGCTTGTCCTTCTTTTCCTTTGGAGCCTTTTTCTCTTTTGGCGCCTTTTCCTCGCCAGCCTCTTTTTCCTCTACTTTGGGCTGCGCGCGGACCTTGCCTCCAGAGATCTTGCTTTTGATTGCTTCAAAGTGCGACGGGTAGTCCTCAGGCTTTAGGCCGTTCTTTAGCAACGCAGAAAATCTAGAATTGTATTTTTGCTCGTCTCCCTTCAGCTCGCTCGCATAATCGGCGATGTGCTTGCCGGAAACCCTGTCCTCAGGGGGAAGCGAGTCCTCGGACACGGGGATGTTGATGCCCGAGTCGTAAATGCCCTTAAGGCACGCAGCGACTCTGGACGTAAAGTGATCCTTTCCGATGTAAAGCACAACATTCTGAACTCCCTTTTCCAATGCCTTCTTGCCAAGGGAAAGACCCGTAAGGTAGCACGCGGGCAAGTTGTTCATTGAGCCCTTCCAGCCCTGCTTTGCAAGGCTTCTGCTGTGGGTCGAGGTGATCACGATGTCGCCGGTTGGCGTGGGCTTGATAACTTGGGCCGCGACGTTCTGGTCGCTGACTTTGACAGTGACGAACGAGTGCCTGCCGATCAGTAGTGCCGCCCGCCTGCGATAATTCGTTTTATCCGATCTGATTCTTTTTAATGTCTGGACATAAGTCATCAGCTATACACCATTTAACGATTAGAAATGCAACGATTCTGAAGCACTTATAAACGTTAATAGGCAAGCGAGAAATTCCGCCGCTACCTGCTAATTTTTTTCGCGATCGAGGCGGCATACGCGCCGGCGCCAACTCCGTTGTCGATGTTGACGACAGCGAGGCCCAGAGTGCAGCTCTGCAGCATCGACGCAAGCGCGGCGACTCCGTCGCCGCCAAAGCCATAGCCGACTGAGGTCGGGACGCCGACTACTGGAACATCCACCATCGACGCCACGACGGACGCAAGGGCGCCTTCCATTCCGGCAACAACAACAATTGCTCCTACCCTCTTGGCGATCATTTCCTTCAGTGCCGGGAAGGTACGGTGGATACCTGCAATTCCTACGTCGTAGCTAACAACAGTTCCGCAGCCCATTGCCTCTGCGACTAATCTTGCCTCTTCAGCAACTCCAATGTCGGACGTGCCTGCAGCCATGATCCCGATCAAAGGTGATACGTCCCTTCCATGCCGAATCGGTTTTTCAGATGCAAGGAGAGTCGTGCTGTTCCTCCCGATTTCGACGGCCATTCCCTTCTTGCGGAGTGCGGCGGCTACGCGTCCAACCTGTTCCTTTTTGATCCTGCTGACAACTGCCTGGCCGTTCCTCCTTACCGCGGCAGACGAAATCCGTATGACATCCCTGTACTCCTTGCGTTCTGCAAAAATTATCTCGGGCACGCCCCTGCGCACTTCTCTGCCGACGTCAAGCTTGGCCATCTCGCCTATCTTTTCTATCGAGTGTATGGAGACCTGCTTCTCAACCTCATCCATGCTTAGCGCGCCGTTTGCAAATCCATCCAGGATCCTTCGCAGGTCCATCCGATGCCAGAGTTTGGCGCAGACGGGATAAAAGGCTTCGTTACAGAGGAAGGGCCGCTATGGCTTCCTTCACGCTGCTGACTCCTTTGCTGAAAACTTCCTGTTCAAACGAGTCCAGCTTGAGCTCGATTATTTTTTCGATCCCCCCGGAACCGATGACAGCCGGAACGCCGATGCAAATATCAGACGCGCCGTACTCACCTTGGAGGTACGCGGAGACCGGAATTACCAATTTCTTATCCTTGACAACGGACTCTATCATGGTGGCGAC
>DATEEE010000083.1:0-3966 GCA_035281285.1 Nitrososphaera sp. | reverse complement strand
GGGAACAAGGTAAAAGAAAAACACGAAATCAAGAAAGACGACTAATCTCTTTTTTTTGTTGGGTCTACGAAAACATCCATGAGTATTTTTGGACGAAGGGCAAATCATGAAGTCTTTTATTCTCCTTCCTCAATATACTAGCATTGGAAAAGGACGACGTACCATCAGATATCGTGAAGCTGCTCGACACCGACGAGAAGGTGCTGTCATACATGAAGCAGCGCAAGTATCACCCTGCCATACACATCGATTCCGTAACAATCACCGACAGGCGCATTATCCTTAGAAGGCCATCTATGCTTACGATCAAGAAGAGCTTTACAGACTACGGCTATGCCGACATTTTGAACGTAACGATCGACAAGGGCCCACTGAGGTCGACGTTAAGACTAAACCTGAAGCTAGACGGCCGAGATCTGATTCTTGACGATATCCCTAACGGCGATGCCGAAGAAGCATTCAGGACTATACGGCGAGGGATAGACGAGGCTAGGGGCAGGTTCGTGGTATAGTCCGAAGGTAAGAATTAGGCCTACCTGACTCCAGCTGGCTTCTTATTTTTCATGTGTTCTAATTCCAGATGCTTTTGCTTTTCAATTTCTGTCGCGAACGCGAGTCCACAGACATGGCAGCGAATTTTTGCCGCCGAAGACTCATTAGTCCCAGATTCTCCGGATTGCACAATATACGTATGATCTTTATCGTTTAAATAGACAGGCATCGCCGTACGAAGTTGGAATTTCGCCAGCCAGGTGAACGAGCTCCGAATGTTCTGCATCATTCTTTGATCACTGCTAAGTACGTCCGAGAACTTGTTTTGATCATGGTAGATGAACAAGAAAGAGAGTATGAAGAGGGGGCACAAGGGACCGAAATCGGTAGAAAAGACAATCCGCTCAAGGAATACAGAAGTAGCGAGCCTATGACGCCTTCGAAAATCAAGGAACACGAGCCGACCGCGGTCAAAAGAGACTCTTCGGATCAGAAAATAGTAGAAAAGGGAGAGGTAGGAGCAGATCCTGAGAAAGCAAGAGAAATCGCGAGAAGAAGCGGCATGGCGAAGGGAACTGCCGGCGCTGCTGAAACCGGAGATGAGTACGAACAAGGGGCAGCCGGAACAAACAAGTAGGCCCCCTACTTTTTTCTTTAATTAGCCTGCCCTTGGTTTTTCAAGAACAACTTTTTGAATGGCGCTGTTGAAGGAAAAAAATGGGAGCGCGCCTAAGAGTGTCTGGCGGCTTGATTCGCTTTGTCCGCGTGCTCTGCCACGCTCCGGGCCTCTGACTGAATTTTCCGTTCAGCCTTTTCAGCTTTCTTCGCAGCTTTCGAGGCTTTTGCCGCTTCTTTCTTGGCTTTCCGTGAGGCTTTCTTTAGCCGCTTAGTTTCTTCCTCTGCCTCTCTCGCAAGACCCTCCAGCCTCTCGGCCTTTGCTTCAGCTCGCTTTGCCGCAGCGACTGCGTTATCTCCATTGACGCGGGCAATTTCGACGGGATCCGCATCTTCAGGATAGTCTGTTTCAGCTAACGAAATTTGGGATTCAATGTACTCTGAAAGTGGGTCGAGCGAATTGCGTAGATTCGAAAGGTATCCCCTCGCTTCGATGAGCTTGTCCTGCTTCAACGCGGTTATGAGACCATTGGAATAGATCTTGACGTCGTCTGTCAGCAGTTCTCTACTTTCGAGCGCCATGCGGATAATGCGTATGCTTTGTATAAAAAAGCACAGGAGGCGAAGCATAGTAGAATTGTGCAACAGGAGTATTCAGTAGCGAAGTACACAGAGCTGGCCCACCTTGATTCGGCGACGTTAAGCGATCACCAAGTATCAGAAAATAGCTCCGTTTTGGCGGTAAGAACTACTTATGTATCTGACTCTGCTCTCACTTTGCCATGGGCGTACAGGCGAGATGCGCTTACTGCGGCAGAGTCCTGCGGCTGAGCTCGGGGGACAACGTAGACGTAAGCGGCTTGGACAAACATTCGTGTTTTGGCCAATCCCAGCCACCCAAATACACGTACACATTATTTCAAAAATATGGAGAGCAAGGCTAGGCTCGGCACATTCGTAAGACCAATCAGACTCACACCAGCGGGTCGTCTTTTGGTGCCCATACCATAAGATACCTATAGGAAATGCTGTCATTACTCCTAATAAGGACCAAGACCACCCTTTGGCTAGACAAATAGTGGCAACACTAGGAGCTGTCCTTCGAGGCATAGGCGCGCACGGGAAACACGGCTTGGCCCTGATTCATTGTCCGTTATGCAAGAAAGCATTCAAAGAAAAGATAGAAGTAGCTATTCACATCATGAGAATACACTAACCTTTGTATTTCCAATTCCAACATCCTCCGCTGCCAATCCTGCTCCTTAAGCAGGACGTCCGTAGCAGACACCACTGGTGAGGGATCCGAACCTGCTCGTCAAATCATCCCAAGAAGGACACCTGATTTCGCTTTTGCGTCCTGGAAGGATGCTTAAACGAGTCGCCGGCGGTGCTTATTCGTTCTGCATAGTCCAACTGTGCGCAATTTTTGTGAAAGTTCTGAAAGCGTTAATTCTCATTGCGACTTTGACCATTCATAATGGTTGTCACCATTATGGTGAACGGACCACAAATCGTACAACCCAACTTTCCTATCACCTGCGTCATCAAGTTTTATGATTCCGGTGATGCCCTGGTACGAATTTGCAGTCTGCACGATTGTGTCTCGAAGGATAGTGAAATCTGCCTTCCCTGCCTTGTCATACGCTAGGGAAATCACCCATAACGCGTCATAACCGACCTCTGCATAGGATCTGTGCGTGGACCCTATCTCTTCTCTAACTCGCAAAGATATTTCGTCAAACCTTTCATTCTCTTCCACTCCGTAGATGGGAGTGACATAAGAGGTCGTAATTGCGAAATGTGCTGCGTCTGGGTTATTGACGAGACCGGCATTCTGCGCCGAGCCGTCGCTCCCGTACCATCTTACCAAGCCAAGATCCGGGTGTCTTTCTGATTGAATCATTATCGGGACAACTTCATCGAACGCGATTAGATAAACACCTACTTTGTCTGCGCCATTCTTGCTCACTGCATCATTCACGCTTGCTGCAAGCTTCCTTAGCTCCTGCTCCCAAAAAATGAAATTGATTCTGTGCAGGCTTGCTGCGAAATCTCCGGTTGGTGCCTTGTATCCAACGCCGTCAGCCACGAGTCCTCCCATTTCTGTAAATCTTGATTTCAGCGCAGAGTGCAGTCCTTCGCCATAGAGGTCCGTCCTCCACATCGGGATTACTACTCTGACACCATCGTCCCACATCTTCTTGGCCATTACATCGGCCTGGTGTGAGTCCTGCGGCACTAAGCGAAGCAGGTTGTCACCAGGTATCGCCAGTTGGGGAGCCGTGCTGCTTGTACTCACTAATAGAATCCCGTTTTGCTTTGCGTAATCGGTGACAGAAGCGACCGCTGCACTTGTGGCCGGGCCGATAACTACTTTTACACCTTGCGAGTCGAGTTTCTTGATTTTTTGAAGTGCTATGGCCGGATCTGTCTTGGTATCTTCTATGACGAGTTCAACCCTTGTATTTGATCCGGTTGCTGCAAAGTGCTCGTTTACATCGGAGACAGCAATCCGGAGCGCCGCGCTGGAGGATTCGCCAAAGGATGAAAGTGTCCCGGTGAGGGGAAGTAGCGCCCCGATGGTGACCGTCGCGTCGCCATTCCCCGAGGGCACAAGCTCAGCCGCGTCAGTATTTGTAGACGAAAAGGCACCATAGGTAAGGACAGCCGCGACAACCACGATTGTCAATACGAGGTCAATCGGGCGGCGCTTTCCCCGGTGTGACACTCGTTCCTGCATAGCACGCGGCTCGTGGCTGCTGTAGCGACTCAGAAACTTGTTGTACCAGACAAGCCCGCTTGCCATGATAAGGTATTCTGCTCCAAAGAGCATTGACGCGACCCAGACCTGCTCCTGAA
>DATEEE010000082.1:0-6768 GCA_035281285.1 Nitrososphaera sp. | reverse complement strand
CAAAAGTATAACGCAATTCTGCTTACGGGATCAGGTGAGCCCGACCGCGCGACCAGAATGATGGTAAAGGCCCTCAACGAGGAATGGAAAAAGACGGTCGTGGTGTTTGCTGACGCCGACCCGTGGGGGCTCGGAATTGCTCTGCGCTACAAGATAGGAAGCGAGTCGCTGAGCTATGACAGCGACAGGCTGGTGACTCCTGACGCAAAGGTGCTGGGCATGATGTTCTCCGATATCTACGAGTACAACATTCCCGAAGTGGCCAGGCTCGCAGCGTCAGACGAGGACATGAATAGGGCCAACGACATGAAGAAAAAGCCGTGGTTCCAGGATAAGAAGTGGCAGAAGGAGCTGGACCTCTTCCTGAAGAGAAAGGAAAAGTGTGAGCTCGACGCGTTCTTCAAGCACGGCTTCAAGTACCTTGCAGAAGTGTACCTGCCGCAAAAGCTCAGAGAAGCCGGAGTTATCTAAGCGCGTTATCAATAGAATGCTGATGGGCCGGACATCCGGAATGGCTCGCGGAGTGCAGCAGAAAAACGTTCTTTAACTCCAACAATATTTTCAGGCATGTTTGTCGCTTTCTCTCGATCTGAGTAACGGCCAGCGCCTTGACATTGGAATCAGAATCAGCCAACGTGCGAGGAGATTCAGGCTCGTGTCTGGAATAGAAGGCGTACATGCCGTAGTCCCGCGCCAGTTTGACAGGACCGAGCTGACCCGGTTCGCAGAAAGCAAGCGCGACTGGCTGCTAAAGACTTCAAAGTACTATCACAGGCTCAAAGAAAAATGCGGCGGTTACGAGCCCGGCACAATGCTATTCCAAGGACAACGATACAGGTGCAACCTTGTCGCGGACCGGCGGTTTTCCGCCGTGCTTTCGGACTCTATGAAACTAATAACTTTTCACGTTCCGGATATGAGAAAGTCAAAGCAATACCAGCAAGAGTGGTACAGGGGCCAGACGGCGGCAATCATTTCTGAGCGGTTGCCCAAGATTGCCGAAAGAATGGGCCTGAAGTACAACAAGGTTTCCATCAAGAAACAAAAGTCGAGATGGGGTAGCTGCTCGAAAAAGGGCAACCTTAACTTTAATCTGATGCTCGCCGCCGCTCCGCCCAGCGTAATAGACTATGTAATAATCCACGAACTCGCTCACCTTGTCGTGCTCGACCATTCGCCCACGTTCTGGAAGACGGTAAGCAAAGAGGATCCTGACTTTGCCACGCACAGGGAGTGGCTCAGCAACTTTGCGCCGCTAATAAGAATTGCCTAGCAGCGCAAAGAAGCCTGCGACAGTCTAGCAACGTGAACTAGTACAAAGTTTATAGAATACAACAATAAGCATTTTTCATTCATGGACTTAGAAGAGCGTCTGGAGCTCGTCACGCGAGAGCCCACAGAAGAGGTGATTACGATGGACGAACTCCGGCACCTCCTGGAGACAAAGTCCAGGCCAAAGCACTATATCGGCCTGGAAATTTCTGGTGTGCTTCACCTTGGCAGCCTGATACTTACAGGATTCAAGATTAACGACTTTATCAAGGCTGGGATTGAAACAACAGTCTTCCTCGCAGACTGGCACACCTACATCAACGACAAGCTCGGCGGCGACTGGAACAAGATAGTCCAGGTCTCTGAATACTATTCTGAAGCATTCAAGTTCTTTTGTCCGGGCGTCAATATCGTCCTTGGAAGCGACCTCTACAAGGATCTCGGCGAAAAGTACTGGGAACATTTCGTCAGGTTTAGCAAGCAGATGACTCTAGCGCGCACCATGAGGTCCCTGACGATCATGGGAAGGAGCGAGTCGGACAAGAACATGGACCTTTCGCAGCTATTCTACCCCCCTATGCAGTCTGTCGACATCAAAGCACTCGACCTTGACATCGTCCACGCGGGCATGGACCAACGCAAGATCCACATGTTGGTGCGAGAGATCTTTCCAAAGTTCAATTGGAAGGTCCCTGTCCTTGTTCACCACCACCTGCTGCCAGGCCTTTCCGAGCCCGAAAAGATGGGTTCGGCTGGGAACTCTGACGACGCAAGGCTGTCAACCAAAATGAGCAAGAGCAAGCCGGGGAGCGGAGTGCTCGTCCACGACGACGAAAAAACGATCCGCGAAAAGATATCAAAGGCATTCTGCCCCGTCGGAGTAGCTGAAGGAAATCCGGTGCTCGAATTGGTCCGATACGTGGTATTTCACGAATTCAGAGATTTTGTTCTCGAACGCCCGGCAAAGTATGGCGGAAATGTCACTTATGACAGCTACCAGGCAGTCGAATCCGACTTTGTTTCCAAGAAGATCCACCCCATGGATCTAAAGAACGCGACTGCCGGCTACATTGCAAAGATTATCGATCCGATCAGGCGGCACTTTAAGGGAAGAGAGCCGCAGCTCTGATTCAGAGCTCGGCCTGCAAGTAGGTTAGTTCTTCCTCAGTCACGTTGGAGTCGGCCGTTCTACTTTATCTCTACAACTTTGCTCGACCATGGGCAGAAGGTACCTACCGTCCCAAGCCAGTACTCTAGATCGTCCTGAACCATGCTTGGCCTGCCGTCGCACAGCTCTATTGAGATGTCTGCCATCCTAACCGAAGCCGGGTCCAGATGCCATCCCCATGGCTGGTTAAAGCCTCCATCGCCCCTTACCAATTTTCCTGTGACGTGCATGCTGTTCCGCCCGTTGAAATTGTCTGTCAGCTGCTGTATGGTTTCGCTGTCAGTCGCGCGAACCTGAAAACGTTCGCCGGTCACATCTATCGTGAACTGCTTTGCGGAAGCACTCGATGTGGAAACCTTCCTGAGCACATCCAGGCTGGCGACCATGGTGAATTCGTCGCCGGTAGCAACGTGCGCGAGCAAGCCAGTTGCCACGACGGATATGCTGCCAGATGTCACATTCTTGAGCAGGCTCGTCATCGCAAAAGTCCTGCCGTCTACCATGTGGATGGCCACACCGTTCAGCGACGCTGGGTCTGTCCCAGTAATGTCATGGTATGCAAGTATGTCCACTGGCTTGTTTGAAGAAAACGTCATGCTTCCGCTATACAGGAAACCCGGCTTGGCGAGCAGCAAGTACGCAGCCTGGTGGCTTGCATGCCCCTCGGCATCATGCGCAACCGAATTCTTTACCACGGTCTCGGTTATCCTTCTCCTGCCTTGGTCCAATGGCTCCGGCGTCTCTGCGTTCATGTATGCATCCTCGATTGCGCCCACGATTGCCACAAGCCCCGGTGGAATTGGCACAGAGGAGGCAAACTCGTCAACCCAGGAGACCGAGTGGTTCTGAGCTTCAAGTGTAATTGTCAGAGAGTGTGAAAAGTAGTCAGCGGACCCGTTGTTTGCTGGCGGGTAGTAGCTATCTAGCTCAAAGAAGCCAGAGTTTCTTACCGAATGCTTTAGCGTTTCGACGCTCTCCTCCGAAAGCGTCTTTTCGATCACAACTCCGTCCCTGAAAAACTTGATCACGTTTAAACGCGAATCAAACGACTTCTGCGACTCGAACATTATCCTTTCATTGACGCCGGCAATTCCGCCCGATCTTGTGTATTCGAAAGAAAAATCCGGCTCCTGCGCAGTGACCATGGTCGGCACAAGCGCGCCTAGTAGCAGCGACGCAGCGACAACCGCGCATGCAGCAGCGATCCCGTGTTTTGTTTTCATAATCGTCATCTTGAAAATCGGGTACTTAAAGCAATGTGGCAGACGAATGAAGTGACTGCCCCTGCCAAGTAAAAGTTCGAGTCGATTATATCCGAGTAGCGCCCAGCAACTGCGGCCGGAATTGCGCATGCAAGGACTCATCGCCAGTAGAGGTAGACAGCAAATATTTTTATTGGCGCGAAAACGACAAAGCACGGATGAGCACGGAAGCGATTGCCAACTTTGACTCGTATGTGTGGGTCGCAGTGGGCCTCTTTGTTGCGAGCCTCTTCGCGGTGATGGTATATGAAAGAGAAAGCTCAAAGACCAAGCGACAGCATCAGCCAGCAGGATCCTCTCCAGCTGAAGCTGAAAAGTGACCTGGCAGAGGACCGCCTGATTATTGAAAAGTTTAGAAAAGAAGGCTTTCAGGCTTTAACCACTATCCAAGAAAAGGCCCTTCCAGTTATTTCTCGTAAAGTCAACTGCCTGCTAGTCGCGCCGACTGGATCTGGCAAGACAGAGGCGGCAGTCCTGCCAGTTTTCACGCTGCTCGGCAGCGAACCGTCAAGGGCCAAGGGAAGGATCCGGGCCGTCTACATCACGCCCCTCAGGGCACTGAATAACGATGTTCTCCGCAGAGTTGTCAAGTACGCCGAGTCGGAGGGTCTCCGGGTCCTCATAAGGCATGGCGACACGACGGCCGCTGCGAAGAAAAAAATTGTCGACGACCCACCGGACGTTTTGATAACCACCCCAGAATCGCTGGGAGTTATATTGACGAGCGAAAAGATGCTGTCGGCGCTACAGGATCTGCAGTGGGTAGTCGTAGACGAAGTGCACGAGCTTGTGTCAAACGAGCGCGGGTCTCACCTTGCCATCGGCCTGGAGAGGCTGCAGGCAGCTTCTTCAAGGCAGGTCACGAGGATCGGACTGTCGGCAACCGTCGGCAACTTGAAGCAGGCTGCCCAGTTCATTTCGGGCACGGACAGGAGGTACGCGGTGCTCGTCGACACAGCGAGCAGGGGTTACGAGATCGAAGTAAAGTTCGTAAAGGGATCGCTCAACAACGTCGCGCACTTTGTCTTGGAGTATGTCAAGGAGAACAAGGTCGAAGGTTCTGTGTTGCTTTTCACGAACACGAGGGACGAAGCCGAATACCTGGGTACTATCCTGAAGAACCAGGGGGATGTCAAAGTCGACGTACACCACGGCTCGCTATCAAAGGAAATGAGGGAGGAGACCGAAGGTACCCTACGCGCCGGGGAAGCTGGCATTGTAGTTTGCACGAGCTCGCTCGAGCTTGGTCTTGACATCGGCTCGGTAGACCTTGTGATACACTACGGCTCGCCGCGTCAAGTATCCAAATTGATGCAGAGGATTGGCAGGAGCAGGCACAGGCAGAGGAGCTTTGCAAAGGGTCTGATAGTGACGAACAACGCGGACGACGAGATCGAAGCGATGGCAATCATCAGGCGCATGAGAAAGTCGTCCATCGAAGAGCAGCGGATGCATGAAAATTCCCTCGACGTGATGGCGCATCAGCTTGTGGGCCTGGCAATGCAATCTCGCGAACCGGTACGCGTCGATCATGCACACGACCTTGTCACTAGGGCCTTTCCCTTCAGGGCCATAAACGCGTCGGATGTGGAGGCGTGCTTGGAAATACTTGCAGGACAGAATGTCATCAAATACGACCGGGAGAACAGGATCTACGTCAGACGGATGAAGGCATACAAGTACTACTTCGAGAATCTTTCCATGATTCCACACGTGCTAAAGTTCGAAGTAGTCGATACTATCTCCAAGCGCAGAATAGGGACGCTGGACCAGCAGTTTGTTGGCGACTACGGAGAGCGCGGAAACGTGTTTGTCCTCAAAGGTTCGCAGTGGAGGGTTCTGTCGGTCGACGAGGGCAGATTAATCGTAAACGTCGAGCCGCTTCGTGGCGCGGCCATTAACATACCGTACTGGGTGGGGGAAATGATACCAGTCGACTACTACACGGCAGAAGAGGTGGGGACGATCAGGAGCCAGGCCTTGGCGGGCAAGGTAAAGCTGTCTACTTCAATTGTCCAAGAAACACTCAAGTCTCTAGGGCATGTACCCGATTCATCTACGATCGTTGTCGAGAGCTTGGCTGCCCGGAACATGCTCGTCATGCATTCTGTGTTAGGGTCAAAGGTGAACAACACTTTGGCGTCGCTGCTTTCCACCATCCTTTCCTCCCAGCTGGGCTACATGGTGGAATCCCGGTCAGACGCCTACAGGATCATGCTGAGCTCGACGGCCAGGATAACGCAGGGACGGATCGAGGCGGCTCTCAAGGACGTCTACGACCTAGAGCCCGTGATAATAGCAGCCCTTACCGGCACGCATAATATCAACTGGAAGGTCTGGACCGTGGCCAAGCGGTTCGGGATGGTCAGCAGGGAGGCTGTCTATGACAAAAAGGTGGCCAGGATGATCTACGACAGGTACGCCAAGACTCCTGTTAGCGCTGAATCGATAAGGGAGCTCGTACACGACAAGTACGACACGGCGCAGACGCAGAAGGTGCTGGACGCGATCAAGGCCGGGCGGATTTCAATTCGGTGGATCGAAGTGACAGAATTCTCCGACCTGGCCAAAACCCTGATAGAGCACTCGGGCAAGATGGCCGGCGCCGCTCCCCTGAGCATCGAAAAGGGGGTAATAGAGCTCGTGAAAGAGCGGCTAGAGCGGACGAAGCACCGGCTGGTTTGCATAAGGTGTGGCAAATGGGAGCGGGTGATGGAAACCAACCAAGTCCCTGAAGAGATCATTTGCTCGAAATGCAGGTCCAGGCTCGTCACGGCGACCTTCTGGTCGGATGACGAGATGTCGAGCATAATCCGGACTCGTCTCGCAGGCGGCAAGCTCACTGCCGAGCAGAACCACAGGTTCGAGAGGGCGTGGAAGGTGGCCTCCCTCATCAACAACTTTGGCAAGAAGGCGGTCATCGTTCTGTCAGGTCACGGAGTCGGCGCCGACACTGCCGCCAGGTTGTTGCGAAACTACGTTGACGACGAGCTTTTGTATCGCAGCATTTACGAAGCCGAACGCCAGTACGTCATTACACGCGGGTTCTGGAGCGACTAGTCTTCT
>DATEEE010000081.1:0-4806 GCA_035281285.1 Nitrososphaera sp. | reverse complement strand
CAAGGGAAATGAAAATTGCCCGAGGGATGTTCTTCTTGGGGTTCCTGACTTCTTCGCCGGTCTGGACTATGATTTCGTATCCTTCAAAGGCAATGAACGTGAGCCCCATGGCCGCCACGAGACCCGCGAGGCCCATTGGCATGAAATCAGCGAAATTGGCCTGCCAATCGGGCTTGGCAGAAATTGTCCAGAAACCAAACGCCACGATCGCAACTATGGTGCCGAGCTGTACGAACGTAACTATGGTTCCGGTCCTTCCTGTCTCCGATGTTCCCTTGATGTTCACAAAAGCAAAGGCAGCGACTGCTGCAACTGCAATCAGCTTGTCAAACGGGATAATCCCAAAGAGTGCATCTTCAGTGAGGATACCCAGAAAATCAGGTCCGATGAAGTAGTGGAGGAAAGAGCCAAAGCCAACCGCGTAAAGGCTTCCGGCAACAATGTGCGCAAACCAAGCCATCCAACCGCTGATAAACGCATTGGGACGAGGGAGACCCTCCCTTACCCATAGGTAGCCGCCGCCTGCTTCAGGTATGGCCGATCCCAGCTCGGCGTACGCCATGGCGGTGAATAGCGTGATTGTCGCGTTGATTATGAAGGCCGCAATGACTGCACCTCCTGCAAGACCTATCGCCGGCCCTGTCAGCACGAAAATCGCCCCGCCTATCATGCCAGCTATGCCTACCATTGTGATATCCACGAGGCCCAGCGTCCGCACGAGCTGCTGTTCATGAGCGCGAGCAGCAGAAGGCAATCTGGAACCCGGGCCGGAGGCCGACAAGTTCAGCGTAGAGCCAGCGGGTAGAGAAATAAACCTTTAGCGACACATATGCAATCGACTCCCGAGCCTCTTTCAAAGGGTATTTTTTCCCGAAATGCGAATGCTAGATAGCATGCTCAGCCAGCGAAGAGTTCGAATGGTAAAAGGTCCGGCCAGAGTAACAGTGAGCGGCGAGTGTTTTGTTCTTGGGGCAAAAGTTTCCAACTCTGTCGTGGCGGTCAGGGCCGGTAAGGCTCTGCCGTTCGAGCCAGGACCTGGATCCAGATTATTCATCAGCCGCGATGCGCGAAGCAGAACGTGGTCTGCGAGCCCGGCTGAAGCCGGGACTGCAATTTGGAGCGCCACAGCGCAGCTGGTTTTCGATATGGTCGTGCAACAACCCAATATGCCATTCAGGGTAATGGTCGTGGGTGAATCCGACTCTGGCAAGTCGACCATGTGCACTTACCTCTCCAACCTTGCAATATCTCGTGGGTACTACCCTGTAATGATCGACGGGGACATTGGGCAAGGAGACATCGCCCCGCCGTGCGCAGCAGGAGCCGCAGCACTACGTTCGCCGGTCACCGACCTGCGCGATGCTACCGCAACTATGTTTGAATTTGTGGGCAGGATTTCGGCAGCGGGGGCAGAATCAGAGATTGCAAGCTGCCTGGGGGCGTTATGCCGGAGGTCCAAGAAGCTAGGCAACATACAGATAATCAACACGGACGGGTACGTCCACGATTTAGGCGTATCTTACAAGCAGCAGATAGCTGAGCAGGTCAAACCGGATGGAATAGTGTGCATCGGGAAAAATGCCCCGCTCGAATCAGCACTCTCGGAGCGCTGGCGCGTCTTATCAGCTAGGTCGAGTGGACAGGCACTGAAGTCAAGTACCGAGCGAAGGTGGAGGCGGTACGACCAATATTTGAGATTCGCAGGAAACAAACGGGTACTCCGGACGGCTGGCGATCTACAATTCCACTTTTTTGGACGAACTATTCGACTATCAGGGCTTGGGACGCTGCCGCTCATTAGCGAAACTGGAGGACTCCCCGGCCTCTTCGTTGGCCTGGGAGAGGACCGAACTGTATCGGGCTTTGGAATAATACGCAGAGCCGAGGGAAACGAGATCGAATTTCAGACTGAGACAGGGCGTTTTGACACCGTGTTCTTGAGCAAGATACGGATAACCGGCACCATCGCTGAGCAGATTAGCGAGTGAGGCCCGGGTCGGAGATGCAGAGCCTGCGGAATGCTGCACCGCGTTGCCTGCAGGCATAGCAATTTCCACATGGATTCTCACCGTCACGATGGCAGCTCCAGGTAAGCTCAATTGGAGTTTTCAAGCTAATCGCAAGCTTGATTATTTCTTCCCGCTTCATTTTCGCAAGCGGAAGGATAATCCTGTACGATTTGCCATTGCACAGGAGGCAGCCCAGCCTGAAAAGAGAATTCAGCTTGTTTATGTAAGATGAAGAGGCGTCCCTGAAGAATCCCACATCATGAGAATTGTGTCCTGCGACTATTCGATTGATTCCTAGAAATTCTGCGTGATGAGCAGCAATGGAATAGAACATCATATTCCTTGCAGGCACGTAGGAAGCCCAGAGGTCTCCACTTTTCCGCCTCTTCTTGCCACCGGGATTGTCCGACATCTCCTTAACGAATGGAAGTGCAATTTCTATGACATCTGAAACACCTGCGCTCTTGGCAAGAGCATCGGCGGCCCGCATTTCCCTTTCAACTCTCCCATAGTAGTTGAACGTGATCGCGCGGACTTCTGAAAATTTTTTCTTGGCCCAGTACAAACAGGTGGCTGAATCAAGGCCCCCTGAAAGCAGTACGAGCGCGCTGACTCGCGCCATCTAGCCCTCTTTCTTTACCCCAGCTATGATGTGGGCTCCCTTGTTTACCCCTTCGTAAATGTAGACGCCGAGGGCCTGCACATTTGGAGGCATCTTGGGGGCAAGGAGCCGGATAATCTCGGATGAGAGGTTCTCTACTGTCGCCTCGCCGGACATGAGGTAGGTGGTGGATTTCGGGACTTGCAAGTCGAAATACCCGCGCGGGCCGTCGAACGCCACGTAAAAATGCAGGTCGTCTTCTTTTCGAAGGTACTTTTTGTTTATGAAGAACTTGTGGTCGATTGCTCCAAGCGCGTCCTTGATTATCCGCTTTGCGTCGCCAAAGTCGATCACAAGGTTGTTTTTCATGCTCCCAATGATCTCCACCATCACAGTGGAAGTGTGGCCATGCAGAACCGAGCACTTTTCCACGAGCGGGAGGATGTGGGCATAGTCGAATGCAAGCGATGGGTCTTCAATGAAAATGGAGCCTGTCTGGAGCGCATCTGGGCTGTCAAAAAAGAAGAGCGACTCCATCTCCTCTATCTTGCTTGCATACTTTGAATGCCCTACGGCGATGACTTCAAGGTCGGGCCGCCTTTCGCGCACCAACTTGAACTTTGATACATCCTCGTCAGAATCGATTACTTCAATGTATTTCTCGTCGAACTTAAAGTCGATCTTTACTTTGACTTCACCGGCCTCAACCTCCTTGTCATACAAATAGTCGTGCTCCAGGTGCGACAACATCTTTGCGATCGTCAGTTCCGCCCGGCTGCGAAGTAGGTTGCCCCTCCCGTCCATGTAACGAACCTCGCTGTCAAGTACGGCCCTTTCAGGGGGCATAAATTCTGAAGCAACTTAGGGCGGATCATATATAAACGATATTTCGTGCGAAGAGCATTGCATTTATCACGGAACCTTGCAGTGGGTGCCGGTTGCAAGACTCGCTGCGGAAAGCACTCTACGAGGCAGTAAACAGAAATGCTCGTGAAGATAGAATAGGCGTAGCATTTTCCGGGGGCATAGACAGTGCTTTGCTCGCGAGGATATGTTCTGACCTCGGCAAGGAGGTGGTACTCATAACTGCGGGCTTCCCCGGTTCACACGACTTGGAATTTTCAAAGTCTATCGCAGAAAAGTTGCGATTGCCAATTCACGCGGTTGTGATTGACTCGATTGAGTTTCAGAAGCAACTGCAAAGAATATTTGGCGAAACGAGCTGTAGGAATACCTCCCATGTGGAGAATTGCCTGGCGTATTCCTTCATCGCACGTGCTGCCAACGAACAGGGACTATCGGTCGTGCTTAGCGCCAATGGCTGCGACGAACTGTTCTGCGGTTACAACGGTTATCGCCTAGTCTATGAAAATGGTGTTCACGCGATGCTCAAACTGATGGACGAAAAAATAGCCAATGAACTGGAGCTCGTACGGGAAATTTCTGCGGTCGCGGCTAGATTCGAAGTGGATGTCAGACAACCGTTTCTTGATGTGGAATTCATAGAGTTTTCCAAGAAAATCCCGATTGATGAAAAGATCAAAGGTCCCGACGACATGTTGAGAAAGCATATCCTAAGGGAAGTTGCATTGGAGGTGAACGTACCGCCAGAGTCAGCGATGAAACCGAAAAAGGCCTTGCAGTACGGGTCGCTTATTCACAAACACTATCGCAAAGCGCTCAAGGCCCTAGGCGATATTGGCTGACTTGAAGCGTTCCACAATGCCTCGCCTGATACCTTCAAGGTCCTTCTTGTGGAGCGACGAGATCACGGCAACGAGCTGCAACTTGTTCGGCAGCGGCATTGCGATTATTTCGGACTTTGAGTCAAACGATGCGCAGATGTAGTCAAGCGAGCCCAGCGATTCCGACCATACGGATGACATGTTTACTAGAAGCCCCGCCTGGACATGCAGGATATGGAGCTTTGACGGATGGAGTTCGATAAAGCCTTTCTGGGCCACGATCTTCAGCTTGTCCGTGAGGACTGCGATATAGGAAATATCCTCATAGCTGCTGAATATCCCATCGATAACCTGACCGAGGCCATCGTATTTCTCAAGTGACATCCGAATTATTGCAGGCCTTCCATGAGAAGAGGACTTGCAAGTCTACTAACGCCACACACTCCCCTGCTATAGAAGCGTTGTATAGTTTAAACCGCGGCGACCGAGCCATCACGCTTCATAAGGATGC
>DATEEE010000080.1:0-6917 GCA_035281285.1 Nitrososphaera sp. | reverse complement strand
TAGTACTTCGACCTTGACGCCTTCGGGAGCGCTTACCTGGGCGCTGGAAGCGACGTCGTCGACCAAGCCCTTCAGACGCACTTTTTCAATGTTGTACTTTAGCCCTCCACTTTCTATCATGCTCACGTCAAGAATGTCATTGGCAAGTTTTTTCAGTCGCTTTGCTTCAACCGCGATCCCATCCAGAGCCTTCTCTGGGCTTACATTGCCTCTCTTGGCCAGTTCTGTGTACATCAGGATTGGTTGAATAGGATTTTTTAGCTCATGCGACGCCACGCTGATGAACTGATCCTTCAGGACGTCCACCTGTTTTAGCTGCCGATTTGCCAGTTCAAGCTCTTGCTTCTGCTTTCCGATAAGCAGATTTGATTGTTCCAGCTCACCAGTTCTGGCTTTTACTTCCCTGTCAAGGCGAAGGTTCTTGCTGAGAAAGAGTGCAAGGATAATCGTGATAAGTGAAGTGCCGGCTAGTAGTGAAAAAGTTTGAATTCTTTGTGCAAACAAAGTTTCGCCTATCCCCATCAATTGCTGCTCCACGGATGACGTAATAAAGACAGCATACTCAGTTTCCATGATTTTTATATAACTACCGGTGATCATGCGCTCGCCAAGATCACTGTCATAAATTAAGGGATTCCGCGCCTCTTCAGGTTCGGCTGTCAGTGTGCTAGAAAGCGCGGCGACGAATGAATCGGGGATGCCTTCAGAGAATTCTGATTCATCCATGGATTCGCTGAGCAGGATTATCTGATTCAGGTTTACGTCAGATAGGTAGGCAGAATACGCTTCCGGCGCTGCGGCTGACCGTATTTCTGAAGTCGGAAATGCTACTACGAGATAAGTTCCTTCATCCTTTAAAGGATACGCAACTGTCATGAAAGTTTCGCCATCCATCACGAGCGACGAAATTGCGGCGGATGGGTTATCAGAATCGTTGACTAAAAGGTGTGTGGCCGCAACGTCTGCCTCCCATGACTCCTGAGCTATTCCAGAACTAGTTCCCCGGAGATCGACTATCCGTGAATCGACCAGCAGAAATGCCACCGAATTCGGGACGTCCAAACTTGCTGTGACGCCCTCCAGGAACGATGCGGTCGAGGTGCTATCGCTCGGCACGACTTCGTTGCTGCCGGCATCCCTCAAAATGGACAAAATAAAGTTCAAGCGGGACTGAAGGGCCATCGCGATCTCGGAGCTATCGCTGACCTGCTGTTCATAGGAACTGTGAAGGACGTTTTCCTTCATATTGTACTCGAATCCAATCTGAAAATAAAAGAAAAGTGCATAAGAAACTAGGATTATCGACACAATGAATACCATCGGGTTGACTTTGCGCTTTACAGTCTTATCTCTCGAGGTCTCCAACACAATCACGCGATGCTATCGTTGTTGGAAATTGTCGGACCTGACCGATTATAGAAACGCGTGTTAAGTCCATTACATACATCGACTTTTGTCGCCTGGTCCTGACAAATATTGCGGAGCCGTGTTCAGCTTGAAGCCGTCACTCTACTCAATTATTTTCTGTACCACATTTGCCTCTCTCGCTATTGGCGCCATAATGCTGGCGCCTGAGAGCGAGAGAGCGACAGTTCAGACCTGGAGCGCGCTTGGCACGGCCGGAGCTGCTGGAGCGACTGGCTTAATTTTCAGTCTCAAACTGCGAAAGAATGCGAACTCGATGGCGCGGCCAGTGACATACCTCGCCTTGGGGTTGTTTCTATGGTTCACTGCTGAGGCAGTCTGGACATTCTATGTAACTATTCTTCAAGTCGAACTGCCATACCCCTCTCTAGCGGACGTATTCTACATGGCGGGTTACCCTCTCGTGGGCTATTCACTCCACATACTGAGCAAGAGAGCCTCATTCCAGCAGGAGAACAGGCTTGTGATAACAACGATAGCTGTCACCATCACAGCGTTCATCACCAACGTGTTTATCCTAGAGATAGTCAACTCGGCGATCGGGTTTACACAGCTGATTCCGGACGAGATCCTTCTCCTTGCACTTAGCATCGCATACCCATTGCTCGACGCCTACCTTTTCATCCCGTCAATCATAATTTTGTACAGCTTTAGAACTAGCAGAGAACACCTTACATGGTTTTTGCTTGCGGCGGCTGTACTTGTAATGGCGGTCGCGGACACGGGCTTTGGCTACACGGCCTTGGTCGAAATCGAGGCACTTTCGGCTGTAGCAACCTGGGACATAATGTACAGCCTCTCTTACGTTTTGCTCGGCACCGCGATGATCAACGGGATCATGGTGGAAAGCATCAACCGGAGCAGGAGCCCACCGGCAGAATTGAAAACAGGCAGCAAGAGCGCAGCGATGCCGTCTTAGATCTACAGCGAGCTAGACTACTTTCTTCAGAACATACGACGGGTACTTTTTCTCGCCTGCAGAGACGGAAAAAAGAATAGTAGGGCCCTCGATCGCAGGCTTTTGCACCCTCATGAAGTGAACACCACTCTTATTCGTAATCTGCATGTGAATATCCGAAACAGTCTTGCACAGGGGGATGGTATCAAGACCAGTCCTGTTAACCATTACAAGCAGGTCTCCGTTATTCCTTACGGTTCTGCAAAGGTTAACCAGCTTTGCACTCCAGATTTTGGCCGCTTCTGCTGACTCTTTTTGCGACAGGCCAACGTCGAGTCCTAGGACTACTTGCCCTCCGCCTCTACTGCTCGACCTGAGTGAAAGGTATTCTTTCTGCAACAGATCATGATTTGCTGCTTCGTCGTCGCCCAACCCAATGACAGAAGCGTCGCCGATGTCAGAGCCGCCATGAGCAAATACCCTAAAGTTCTTAGCTGCCTCTGCGGTCACGAACGGCTTAACCATCCTCGCCGTTTCCTTGGCAGGGGTGTCAGCCGCATTTACCATTATCGCGCTGTTCTTCGACCCCAGCGCATTAAGGACAAAGCATGACAGCATCAGATCCGAAGCTGTTTTCATTGTGCCCTGGTCGGACTCTATCAGAATTACACTCCCTTCACGCACTCCGCCAAGCAAAGTATCAAGGTGGATATTGCCACTCGAAAAGAATCCGGGTTTTAGTTTAACTGGCTCGTATCTTGCCGGGCTCGGGTACTCTGGGGAACGGAGCTTTGGAAGAATCTCGAATCTTGAATCATCGAGCGTGTAAAGCAGATCCATTCTAGGGATCGAGGTGCCACGCATCTTGTCTATCGTCAGCTTGCGAATTTTTACCGAATCCACAGTATAGTAGGATAGTGTGATGATACCGTCTACCAGGTATGCGCTGTTTCTAGAATATTCGTCTTCCTCGCCTACGAAAATTATGAGGCTGTTGTGAGCGTCCGCAATCGTTGTTATCATTCTCTCCGTCTTTGCCCTTTCGTCAAATGGCGTCTCCTTTGCAAGCGTGTCCCAGCTGTCCAAGACCACAAGGGCCGAATCTCCCAAGGCAGCGTTGGTGACTATTTCTGTGAGGTTCCTTGCCCTACCAATTCTTGCGTCAAAACCCTTCAAGTCCTGCTTCGCCGAGTTTTCGGCCTCAAGAACGCTCTCTTTGGAGAGCAGGCCCCTTATCCAGCTGAACTGCATTTCGAGCTTTTCAAGTGATACGCGGGTAGACACATAGTATCCTCTGTAGGAGTCCTTGTATCGCTTCATGAGGGTCAGGACGAACGTGGTCTTGCCCTGTCCAGGCTCCCCGCGAATGAGAAGCGAGCACGGAGACGTCTTTAGAAAATCGTCCAGTATTCGATAGAGCTCGCTGTTGCTCGGCTCATGGTCCTCCTCCACTAGCATCTGTGCTACTGGAATGCTGCCCGCTCTTTTCGTAATTAAGTTATGGCTGTTATTCCGGAGGACTTACAGGCGCGAGAAGAACTAGTGGTCCTGCCTGCTGAGCCGATCTAGCAAGAGATAGTTGACAACCTTGTCGATTTTCGTGTTTCCGATTCCTCTCACAGCCACCTCTTCTCCAATTTCCCGGTTGAGCTGCTTGCGAACCCCCTGGCTAATTCTGATAATGCCGGTGCGGTTATCAGACGGATAAAGAGGGAAGGCCTTTGCTACCACCGGCTTTTCCCCAGCAAACAATATGACGCCGTCGCCTGCAGAAATATTGAGATGTTTCATGGAATGTTTATCCAGTCTCGCCACCGAGCTGGTCCTGTCTGCGATGTACGCCTCCTCAACTTCGAGTTCCAGCTGACCAAGAGACCCGCCCGAGGCATCCTCCGAGTCCCGATTCGCCCGGCCAGAACCTGCCATCAACTAATTCCCCCATCACTTGGGAGCGAGCGTCCGCCGGCGTAAGTTAGAGCTCCAGACTTTGACAGTCCGATCCACAGGTCGAGCGAAACCAGCTCTGGCATGAACAGGCTTGCGCGCCGCTGCTATAAATACAACATGTAGTTTGCAAAACATACTTTCTGGCACGTGCCTTTAGTCTCACCCTCCTGGCGCACAGCCAGCCCCATAACATTTCCGAGGTAGACCCTTGATGGGAATCATGATAAGGAGGCAGCCCGCCGGTACCACCGCAGGCGGAACGCCCCATCTCAAGCCCTGCAAGATCCACCACGTAGACGTGCTAGCATGGACATGCCGCCTTAGGATTGCTCCCTCCCGGACCTCACCCATTTCGACGGTTCGCGATCGGCAACCCCGCCTTCGCGTGGTGCGCCGCTCACGCCCATCCGACACGGCGTAATTTCATTTCAGCAAGGCAAGCGGGAACATCCTGCCCGCGGATTTACCCAGCGGTTACTGACCCCGGCATAAAGCCGATTTCCGATTTGGGGTACGGCTAGCACCCCGGTCCTCCCTGCCTCCAAACACTGCTCCGCGTAATAGCTATATTTGTTTGTTGGATGAAAGCACGCCCACAAGCCTGCAGACGGAGCACGTTTCTGCCGTGGAGTCCCTTCCGCAACTCACGCAAATCCTGCCCGTCCTGACTTGTGCGGATTGCAGCATCGCCTTGGAAATTTTGAGCATTGTATTGTACGCATTATACTTTATTCCAGGGTGCTCCTTTTCGAGCCCGTTGAAAAATGTCCGTAGCTCCGACCTGATACTCTCGTTCATGTACGGGCACTCTTCCGACTGGAATGGTAGATCTCTCTGCAATGCATAGAAGGCTATTTCGTATTCGTATATTTCGATGAAGGGCTTGATTTTTCGTATCCCATTTCCATACTCGACCGGCTGTGGATAGATCCACCCGATCCTTTCAGCGTCCCCCGCGAGGAGGTTGATCATGAACGTCTGCACCTGGTCGTCCAGGTTGTGCGCCGTCGCAATAACATCCGCGCCTACCTGTTCCGCAGCCAAGTCTATTGCGCGGCGCCTGAAAGTCCCACACATCGAGCACGATGTCATCTTTTCTGAGGGTCTCTTCGCCATCGTCTCGTCCATGTCTAGGCCGAAGAGGTTCTTGTACCCAAGCACATGGGACTCCACTCCGATCTGGGTGCAGAACTCTTCCACGATCCGTAACGACTCGTCGCGGTAGCCTTCGATTCCTTCGTCAATAGTAACGGCAACGATTTCAACATTCGAATCCTGCCTGTGAAGTATTTTTTTCAGAACGTACAGTAGGGACAGGCTGTCTTTGCCTCCCGACACTCCCACTGCAACCCGATCGCCACGTCTAATCATCGAGTACTTGCTCATCGTCTTTGAAGCCTTCTCTTCGATCGAGCGAAGGAAGCACTTACGACAAAGGTACTCTCCTGAATAGGATCTGTGGAAAATACCTGGCCCATCGGAACACTTGTTGCAAATCACAGCCACCCCTCAATGGTTCCAGCTGTTATTAATCGTTCGAGTATACGACGGACCCAGAGGTTGCTATTACTCGATCGGTGCAGGCTGTTCATCCCGCCAGCTGCCCGCCGATAGGTTGTGCTTCCGAGAAAAATGATGTGTGTGCAAGAAAGTAGACGAAGGGCCCTTTCACTCTGACCGTGTGTCAGATCTCAAAATCTGTGCTAATAGACGCTCGCAGCAGCGAGCGATCATTTGGCATTCCACGCCTACTTTTGCTTGTCTTTCTTTGACGACTGCCACCAGTCCAGGTAGTCGTCGTTGCGTTTCCTTCTTGGATCCTCGGCGGATCTTTCAGCCTTGTCGCGAAGTTCGTCTATTTTCTCCCTTGTAGCAAACAATCCGCAGCTTTTGCAGATAAAGTTCTTGCTCGACAGGTCAAACTTTAATTCTCCGCCGCATTCTGGACAAAAGCTCGCCAACTTGATTCTATCTTCCAATCACCAATAAAAGGTTTTCAAGCAGGATTCCAAATAGATATTGTTGCTGTACGCAGTCACAGTCAAGTTTGGCTCCACAAGTCGGCTTGAAGTAAATGGCGAATCGATTGCTGCAATCATAAAGGCTCCTCCTCATCGAGGGAAGGCAAACGCAGAGTTGTTGAAGCTGATTTCGCGGCACTTTGGTGTTGACCAGTCACGCATTAGGATTGTGTCAGGCCTGACCACGAGGAAAAAAATGGTGCAAATATCCTAGAAGTCGCCAGACATATGGAAGTTCGGTGCATGGACTTTGGTCGTCATTCCACATCGTGGTCGGTTCGCCCATCGTAATGCCATGCACCGAGATCTCTCCTAAACCAATTTTCGAATTAAATCTTTACTGTCGCACTCTTGTCAGTCGCATCCACGCTCGCCATGGCACCGGAGGGTATGGAGTCGATCTTGACGCCCGCAGGCAGGTCGACCACCGGAATCCCCGCGATGGCACATCCCGAGGCCGTTGTGATATCTGCTTTTGAACATACCACCGCGGAAGGCGCATTGCCAAGCTGCTTTAGCGAATAGATTGCATAAGCGCCGACGCTGCTACCTATCGCATATGGGAATGCCAGCACGACCCCCTTGAGAGCCCTGCCAAACAGCTCGTGCCTCTTGTCCGTAATTCT
>DATEEE010000079.1:0-2367 GCA_035281285.1 Nitrososphaera sp. | reverse complement strand
GATTGCAACTGCGACAATTACTCCCGCCAGCACCATGACGTTCGCGTTGACTCCGCGCAGGTCGACCTGCGCACCTATGATGGCAAAAAAGAGCGGTGCGAAAATAATTTCCAGCTTATCCACGTAGCCCTCGATCTGCTTTATGACTCTAGAGCTCGCAACCGCCATCCCAACTGCGAAAGCACCCACGATTGGTGAAAGACCAAAGAACGCCGCTATTCCTGCAGCGCCAAAAAATGCCGCAGTGGCCATTCCCTCGATGCTGCCTTTGGACTTCCAGAGTCGCTCGACATGCAGGATCTTTGGCACTAGAAAGACTGTCCCAACCAACAAGGCAGCAAAAACGCCGAGAATATACAGTATCAGCAGGACGATCTCAACTAGATCCGGAGTTACATTTCCCGACTGAACCATCGTGGTTACCACCGACAACGCTGCAATAGCTAGTATATCATCCACTATTGCCGCTCCCAGAATAAGGCGGGCTTCCTTGGAATGCATCCTTCCAAGTTCGGTCATGACCTGTATGGAAATTGCAATGCTCGTGGCGGTGAGCGCGGTTGCTATCAACATTGATTCGAGCGCCTGCAGGCCGAACGCAATGAAAACATAGTACCCGACAAAGAACGGCACTATCACTCCGATCGAGCCGACCGTGAATGAAGCCACGCCGCCCCGGAGAAATTCCCTCGGAGTAATGTGCAAGCCCGCAACGAACAGAATTACCACTGCTGAAATCTCTCCGATGTGTTTTACCGTTTCGTCGAGAATTACGAGAGGCTCGCCGTCAAAAAGGGGGAGGCCTCCCAGCGCGTATGGACCAACTATGATCCCAGCCAAGAGCTCGCCGAGGACTACTGGCAGCTTGAACCTGTGGAAGAGCTCTGCCATGAGCTTGGCAGTAACCAGCAGCAGTGCAAGCGAAATTATTACGTGAAGAAAGGTCGATTCAGCGGACATGTCTGCATCCTTAGTCCGCTAGTTCTTGAGCTTCTGCTCAACGGACCTGATTTTGTCCTCAAGGGATTGTGCCTTGTCTAGTCGCTCATCTATGCGAATACTGGAAATTACACGAACTGCCCCCTGCCGCCTTGCGGCAGCATGCGCCTCCTTTATCGCCGCAGCGACATCGTCCAAACTGGACGCTTCAAGCTGAGTCCCTAGAGCGGTAAGCGTTGCCTTGACCCCGTTGACCTTTCGTATCGCCTCAAATGCTGATGCAACAGCCTTGCTCATGCTGGTGTCAGTCTGGCGCGAAATCGGAACAATGCTAATTTCAGCGTGTATCGTCAATTCCTGGCTGCCGCATGATGCTGCATGGTTGTACAAAAAAGTATTGATACAACAACAGCCGCTCCCGTTATGATTTTTATTGCCACACACACATTCTGACCCCGCTTGAAGCTGGAAGAACTACTCTCCTCGCTGCCGCAATCTACGCTCAGAGGCGACGAGGTCACGCTTCCTGACAGCGTTTACCGCAGGATATTCAAGTTCGCCGGACTCCGAAAGGGAGACGTTTTCTACCACCTTGGCTGCGGCGACGGAAGGGCTCTCGAGCTTGCAGTGCGTGACTTTGGGGTCAAAAAGGGCGTCGGGATAGAGATCGACGGAAAGCTCGCCGCCAAGGCTCGGAGAAGGCTTGCCCGGCTAAAGGCCGCGGAAGTAGTTAATAAGGACATGCGCAGCGCATTCATTTCTGATGCAAGCGTCTTGCTTTTCTGGTCCACCGATCCGGCCCAGGTCAGCAGGATGCTGCGCCGTTTCAGAAACGAGCTTAAAGACCGCGCAAGGGTAATCACGATCTGGGCCCCGCTGGGAATGACCTTGCCATCCAGGGTTGAATTTCCGTTCTTTGTAACGCGCAAGCCGTTCAAGCGCGCCCGTTCGATAAGACAGCAGATAAAAGCCATTTACGGGACTAACTGCATCGACTTTACCGCTTCATGGCTGCTCGCCGAGCGCTACATCGACGCTCTCGAAGTGGTGCCGTCGAGCCATAGACGATTCGTCAACATATTGCAGAGCATGGTTATCTGGATTAATGCCTGGAACATGGGTGTAGCATGCGAGGACGAAGTGCCCCCGCCGGTGCAGACCTACGTAGGGATTTTGAAGACCTTTTTTGACATCGACCTGTCCGGCATGATAACAGCGAAAAAATAGCCGGGCGACTACGTACGGGCGTGCAGCCGTATGACCCAGACCATGTCGTGCTTCAGGCCGCGGCAACTGATTTAGACAGCTCGACCGTCTCCGGGTTCATACTTGGCGCACTCAGACTAGTCCATGCGCAGCACAGTGACGTCGTCACAAATACCGGGGAATCTGCGCTAGGTTGGACCTTTTTCGAAGTGTCCGTCAAAC
>DATEEE010000078.1:0-2829 GCA_035281285.1 Nitrososphaera sp. | reverse complement strand
GGTGACCGAGAGGCCTGCGGTGGAGACGTGGGAAAGCGAGACTGCGTTATCCTTGGACCACCCGTTAATCGTCTGAGAGTAAAGGCGAGCATATCCAGCTTCAGGCATGTTGACTGCAACCCAGAATTGTTTGGAGTCGCCTCCGTACATCGCAATCTCGATAAACTTTTCGCTCGGAGCCGGCTCCTGCAGCCTTATGACCGTCTTGGAATCTTCGCCCTCTGCGTAAGTAAGGTTGTTTGTAATGGTGAAAATCCAGCTAGGCCCCCTGGGCTCCTCGTATGCATAAGTCAATGGAATGTCTGCCTCCATGTTGGCCGCCGTATATGGGAACACAAAAGTCTCGCTTCTGTCCGACTTTAGGATTTGGTATTGCTGGCCTTGACCAAAAGCCGATCCAGCCAACATCAGTAAGACGGCTATCGCGGAGATAAGTACAGGTCGCAATCTTTAGCCGAATCTTGCTGAGATACTAATATAATCGACTCGGATTCGGGTTATGGGCGACAGAATTACATTCTATATTCTTGAATCGGATTCCTTTTAAGCTCCCTTGGCAAGTGCTGCGCTGCGGATGCGTGCCGATAACATGCTGAAAGCACTGGAACGGCCGTTCCAAGGATTCCTGATATAAAAGGTGCTCAGAATAGTAGATGGAAAGCAGAAGATTGTCTAAACATTACGGCAACTGGGGGCGAGGCAGAGTAGTGCCTGCGTCTCTCGCGCTCTTGCTAGTTTTACCTCTTGTATCGGCATATGCAGAATCTTTTACCGTTACGGCCAATAAGGATCTTTACACCACTGGTGAAAAAGCGATTATTGTTGGAATAATTCCGGATACAGCGCCCGAAGGCTACGCCGTTCTGTTGAGAGTCACAGGCCCGGACGGATCCGAGTGCGCGGTACAGAATGTCCTACCAGACTCGGACAACTCCTTTGTTTCTCGTCCTCTGGTGCTCGAGGAATGTGGCACGGGTGTGTATACCGTCGTTGCTTACTATGCGGACATTTCTACGAATTCAACATTTACTGTCTCGAACAGCACCCAAACTGGTTCGGGCAATAGGCTGGAACTCCGGCTTTTAAAGAACGTAGCCATCCAGGCACAAGAGACCGTAAACAAGAAGCTGAGGGAATATCTCGACTCCAACCAGGTCCTGCCGGAGGACATCGCAGACTCGTACAGTTTGGGCGTTTTTGAGGCTTCACTGGTTCTCCAAGCCATCGACTTTGGAAATGCCGCAGAGGCCAAGAAACACCTTATATTTACGGTAAAGCACTTTCGGGAGGTTCTTGATTCGCTGTCTGCCGAACGAATAATGATCGAGCAGGCCCTGATCATCGAGGCTTCAAATGAAGATGGTACTCTAGAGAAATACAAGCGGTTGAAGGAATTCTATTTCAGGCTCGAGGAGCTTTCCCAAAAGAACGGCGCGGAGAACGAGAATGAATTTGACAATATAGTGGCGCTTCTCGCCAGAGCAAAGCAACTGATCGACGAGAACTCGATGGACGACGCGAGAGCAAATCTGGCAGAGGTTGACATGAGGCTCGAGGCAATAAGAAAGAGCCTCTACGCGGCCGAAGCCGCTTCTGACCAGGCCAATTCTACGCTTTCCGATGTCCAGGCCAGGCGGCTTTCTAACGTTGCCGACAAGTTCGAGAGGGACGCCCAAAGGCTATTGGACGAGGATCCCTCGCCCGCCGTGAACGCCACGTTACATGAAGTTCTGGGGCTAATCTCATCTGCCCGCTCAGACATTGCAAACGGAGACTACACGTCCGCACGTTCCAACCTTTCTGCGGCCTTTTCTGCACTTGACGAAGCCGAAAAAGCGCAAAAGAATTCGAAGGAGCAGAAGGACAACGAGGGGAGAGGCTCGGCAAGCGGTGGAGAGGGCTCCGGTAAGGACAAGGACGACAACGACAATCGTGGCAATTCTGATGACGACGAAGATCAATAGGTAGAAGTCAGAGATTTCCATATTTAGAATATTTTTCAGAGCCGGTTTTAGCGCATTCGATTTGAATTTGCTTCAGGAGGCTACGGAAGCACGCTGGAACGGCTGTTTCAGACAGCGGGTTCCGCCATTCCCCTAATATAAGAACAGGACAATTGAACCTCTGATGTCTGAACGGAAAAACAACAGGGGCAAGATTGAGATTATGGCTGACGTCTTGTCACTGTCCACAGCTGGGATCAAAAAGACCCACATCATGTACAGGGCCAACCTTAGCTATGAGCAAATTATTCACTACCTAACGCAGCTTCTTGGAAAAGGACTTTTGGCCCAGGATATATCAGACGGTGCATTGGTGTACAGGACGACGGAAAAGGGAAGAGAGTTCCTTAATTGCTACTCAAAGATGACCGACCTGATAACCGAAAGGTACGAAACCGACAAAGAAATGCCGCTGCTCACGACCTAGTGGGCGCGCAAATTCTTTCAGTCACGTTTCATCCCACTCTACTTTCTTGTGATCCAGAGTAGCACGCTAAGGGCTGCCGTTTGCGCAGAATTTATCGCGAAAAGGTAAGGCGCTGCTGCGTCAACGATATTTCTTATTGAAGGTCCAGCCAGATAAAGATTTGACCAAAAGATAACTATGACGATGTTCTGGACTATGAAAAGCGAAGCGACCATGACAAGGCCAATCGTAAAGTAGGACTTGACTAACCGTAGATTTTGAATATAGGTGACCATAACTGCGCCGAGAAGCCCTATGTTTAACAGTGCGGCTGCCGCAGCCCCTAGCATAAAGTCCATCCTTAGCAGAAGGCACCTCTGTGAATTAATCTACTTTTTCCCAATTCTATCCAGTATCTCC
>DATEEE010000077.1:0-7780 GCA_035281285.1 Nitrososphaera sp. | reverse complement strand
GGAGAGCCGGGCAGAGCTGCTACACGCTGCGACGGATGGGAAACTCTATCTTGTCGACGGACAATCGCATTCCGACTTTGCTCTATTTTCGCCCGACGTGCTGCCAGACGAGCTTCGGGACCGGTACTACTGGCTCGTTTTCGTCAGCGCGTTTGATACCTATGGAGGCGAATATACGAGTCGCGACTTTCAATACTATGTGGACGCCGAGTCCGGAGAGCTCTTTACGGAATTTCCTCCTGCCCTTGAAGAATGAAAGCTTATCCTTCTGTCCTAGACCTTGGCAAGTTCCAGTTGTACTTCATAGCAAGGAGCCGGAGCCCAGTGACTGCAACGATGGTGGGAATTGCCGCCACGCTTACGTCGACCCCTGCCGCAAGAAGGCCGAACATTATTACCACCCCGGCGAAACTGGCGGTGGCGTAAAGCTCCTTTACAAAGACGATCGGGACTTCGTTGACAAACACGTCTCTGAGAATTCCGCCACCGATTGCCGTGATTAGCCCGGCAAAGGCCATGACTAGAAAGTTCATGCCCGAGAGATTGTACGCAAGGGTCGCGCCGATCACGGTGAATACCCCAAGACCGATTGCGTCAAACTTTAGGAACATGTTCCAGTGCTTCCTGAGCGCCTTGTAGAGGAAAAATATTGCGACCGCCGTGGCGGTAGTTATGATAAGGTAGAGCGGGTTCGTAACTGCTAGCGGGATTGATTTTCCAATTATGACGTCACGCATGATGCCTCCAGCGACACCGGTAATGGATGCGAGGAAAATGACACCGACAATGTCCGACTTGTGTTCAATGGCCTTGAACGCGCCGGTCACGGCAAAGGCCATGGTCCCGAACAAGTCGAGGGCCTGGATAAAGAGCGGGATTGGAAACTCAGCAGACATCCTGGCCACCGAGACTGCGATTCAGTCAACCACGTCCGACTCTTGAGCTCGGGGGATTGATTTGAAATTATCGGTGCGCGCGCACAACATTTTAAATTGAGCCGGGAACGATCAGTACTTGTAGCAATGTCTGAAGATCCTGCCTTTGGCAGACTGCGTGCCCCCGCAAGGCCAATATACTTTTTCGACGATCCTGACAGCCCGGACAGAACCTTGCTGGGTGGCAAGGGCGCGGGGCTCGCCGCGATGACCAAGCTCGGGCTCCCGGCGCCGCCTGGATTTACGCTAACCACTGAAATATGCGAAAAATATTACGAAGCCGGCAGGCGCCTTCCCGACGGTCTCATGGACGAAGTACGGAGGTCTATGCAGCGACTTGAGGGGCTCACCGGCAAGAAATTTGGCGACCCCTCCAATCCTCTCCTCGTCTCGGTTCGCTCCGGCTCGGCAGTATCAATGCCAGGAATGCTCGACACGATCCTCAACCTCGGGCTGAACGCCGATACAGTGGAGGGCCTGGCCCGGGCCACAGGAGATCGCCGGTTTGCCTACGACGCGTTCAGACGATTCCTTCAGATGTTCGGGAAAATAGTGTTAGGGATCGACGACAGGAGGTTTGACACAATTGCAGCCGGAAAAGATCTTTCGGATGCAGAGGTGCTGAAGAGAATTTGCGATTCATTTATCGAACTGTGCGAAACGACCGGCAAGAAATTCCCGTCCGATCCCTACAGGCAACTGGAGCTGGCGATCGACGGGGTATTCAGGTCGTGGATGGGCAAGCGCGCAGTAGAGTACAGGAGGCAGTACAACATCACGCCAGACAGGGCCAACGGAACTGCGGTTACCGTAGTTTCGATGGTGTTTGGCAACATGGGTGCCGACTCGTGCACCGGAGTAGTCTTTACGCGGAACCCTGAGACGGGAGAGAAGGCGCTCTACGGAGATTACCTGACGAACGCTCAGGGAGAAGACGTAGTCTCAGGCAAGACCACACCCAACCACATCGATTCGCTAATCAGTGAAATGCCTAGCGTCTATCTGCAACTCAAGTCCGTCTGCGAAAAACTAGAGAACCACTTCAAAGAGGCGCAGGACGTGGAATTCACGGTGGAAAAATCCGCGCTCTACATACTTCAGACACGGTCCGCAAGAATGAACGCGGTAGCGCAGGTAAAAACATCCGTCGACATGTACCACGAAGGTCTGATGAGCAGGACCGCCGCGCTTGAAAGGATCGACCCAGAGGGGCTTGAGCAAGTCCTGTACAGGAGGATTGACCCGCACTCTAAGCACAGGGCCGTCGCAACAGGAGTGGGCGCCTCACCGGGAGCTGCAAGCGGCATCGCGATTTTTGATGTGGCCAAGGCCGAAGCATTGGGGAAAAGGGGCGAGAAAGTAATACTTGTCCGGGAGGAGACAAAGCCGGACGACGTGCCAGCATTCTTCCAGTCGGCCGGCATCCTGACGACCAGAGGAGGCAAGACTTCGCACGCGGCCGTAGTCGCCAGGGGGATGGGCAAGCCATGCGTGGTTGGTTGCTCGCAGATCGAAATAGACTTTGACGCAAAGAACTTTGGAGTTGACGGAAAGGTTGTTGCGCGCGATGGCGAAAAAATCACCATCGACGGGTCCAGCGGGAGAGTTTACGCAGGCGAGGTTCCCACCGTCGAGCCCGAGATCTCGTCCGAGTTCAAGGAACTTCTCCAGTGGTCACTTGAGACAAAGGGCATCAAGATCAGGGCTAACGCGGACACTCCCGAAGCCGCGGCCCTGGCCCGAAGGTACGGCGCCGAAGGATTGGGCCTCTGCCGGACTGAGCGAATGTTCAACCAGCATGACAGGGTGGCGCAGTTTGCAGAGATGATAATGGCAGAGAATGAGCATGAAAGACGGAAGGTGCTCCTGGAAATGGAGCCATTGCAGCGCGCAGACTTTAAGGCAATACTGGGCGAAATGCGCGGCCTTCCAGTCACGATCAGGCTGCTCGACCCACCACTGCACGAGTTCCTTCCGAACGAAGAAAAGCTGATGTCCCGAGTATTTGAATTAAGGTCGTCCGGAAAGGACCAGAAGGAATTGGCGCATCTTGAAAGGGTGCTCAAGCGTGTGCATGAGCTGTCGGAAGTTAATCCGATGCTTGGGCACAGGGGTGTCAGGATGGGGATTTCGTTTCCAGAGATCTATGAGACTCAGATCAGGGCTATCTGCGAGGCAGCGGCAGAACTTGCGAAAGAATCGGTCAGCGTCGAGCCGCAGATAATGGTGCCGCAGGTCGGTCTCGTGCAAGAGCTCGCTTCCGTCAGGCAGATTTTCGAATCAGTCAAGCGCGAAGTGGAACACCGACATCGGGTAAAGCTCAGGATCAAGTTCGGGAGCATGATCGAAGTGGTTAGGGCCTGCTTGGTGGCCGACGAAATCGCCCAGCTGGTCGACTTTATCAGCTTTGGAACAAATGACCTGACCCAGGCGACTTTCAGCTTTAGCAGGGAGGATGCGGAAGGCAAGTTCCTACCTTTCTACCTGGAGAAGCGGATAATGGCTGCCAATCCATTTCAAACCTTGGATGCGACCGGGGTTGGGAGGCTGATGACTATTGCAGTCGACCTTGCGCGAAGAGTCAAGAAGGACATTGAGGTAGGCATATGTGGGGAGCATGGCGGTGACCCCCGGTCTATAGAATTCTGCAGCACCATTGGCCTTGACTATGTCAGCGCTTCCTCGCACAGGATACCGATTGCGATACTGGCTGCGGCTCAATCTGCGATAAAGCAGAGTAAAAAGTTTCAGCCGCGCAGCTCCACTATAGCTTAAAATGTGGGCTGGAAGCCAATTTCGTTTCAGTGGCAAGCCAAAATTCTTCTGATGCCGTAAAGTACGAATGCATGAGGTGCGGCACTCCCGTGACTGTTGAGGAGTTGTCAAAGTTGCCCGAGATCAAATGTATCTGTGGTTTCAGGGTTTTTCGCAAGGCCCGTCCGCCCATCGTGAAGCAGCTCAAGGCGATCTAGCTAGCCTTTCTTCTCTTCTTTCATCCTGTTGTATGAATGAAATTTCTTCGCGTGATCCCGCATTTGTTCCATGCCTTCAAAACCAACATTACACTCTTTACAGAGGTATAGCCGCTGCTCGTGTGCAATCTGCTGGTGCTGCATGAAGTCTTCGACCTTGCGAAATTTTTTGCCGCAGCTTTCGCACTCGTGCTTCTCAAACATTTTTCATGGGCCTCTTCTGTTCCTGTTATCCCAGCATTTTTTGCAAAGGTTTCCCTCAATCTTCCAGGCAGGTTTGGGGTGGTAGTAGATGATCCCCAACTTGCCGTTGCACACGGCGCAAAAATTTGTCCTTTTTTCATGTTCGCCATCCTTTTTCGCGAAGCACGCCCGGCAGAGAAGAGAGCCAGATTCCATTTCCCACTGCCACTTGGCCTTGTTCCTGTCCTCATCGGAGATGATATCCTTGCCACAAATCGCGCACTTGTCAGGCGCTACTTCTTCGGCCTGCTGGCGCATCATTGCTTCCTTGGTCTTGTCGACATGGCAGTCTGAGCAAAGCAGTCCTGAAATGTTCCACTCCTTGGCAGGGCGGTACCTGTGCCTGCCAAGGTCCTTGCCACAAATCGCGCAGACAGCGGCGTCCTTCTTGCCAAAGATTCTGTGCAAGCACTAGTCCTACCCGCAACAGCTACAAAAACCAATTCCCATCTAATAGGAAAGTCAGCGGCGTTGCTTCGCCTCACAAGAATTGTCATCACTTGTTTCAGGTCAAGGCGTTCTGTAGGGATAGTCACACCCTATCGTCCCATTACTAATAGTACCAAAACTTGCGCAATATTCGCTTTTTTGGTATAATATTCTTCATGGTTGGGAGATCTATTGCATTTCTTTGCTAGCACAAAATATTTTAATAAAGGCGCCACCATGCTCAACTATTCGACATGAAGAGAATAGAAGCTGTAGTCCCTACCGCAAGAGTAGAGCGCGCGTTTGCAGCCTTCAGAGAACTTGACTTGGGTGGACTGACTTACTATGATTCAAAGGGAAGAGGGTCCGTACCGCGGCCGGAAATTCACTCTGGCAGGGGCACCGGGACTTTCAGGCCGGAATTCAACGTGAACACTACGATCGTAGTTGTGGCCAAGGACTCGATGGCCAGCAAGGTAGTTGACAAAATTCTCGAAAGCATCAGCACAGGTCTTGCAGGCGAAGGTAAGATTTTCGTATCCGACATCGACGACGTTGTTGATATTGGGTCAAAAAAGCGCGGAGAAACCGCGCTGTAAAGTTAGTCTAGTGGCCGGCTAGTTCCTCAACGGCTTGGCTCGCGTTCAGCATGCCCTTTTTCTTGGCATACTCTTCTAACTTTTGGAGTTGGTCCGGAGTAAAGCACACTGGCATTGTTCTTTCTTTCATACCGCACCTAAAGCCGCCACAAGATTATATCTCTTTCTGGCTTCTATAATGCGGCGTCGCTCTCTTCCTTGCTACCGATGTCGTAAGCTTCCGAAACGTCGTACACAAATATCTTGCCGTCAGATGCTGAGCCGGTGCTGATCTTCTCTAGCAAGTCCGCGATAATCGCCTTGGCGAGTGCGTCAGAAACTAGGACTTCGATCTTGGTACGAAATCCAAACTCCGGCACGTACCTCATCACACCTCTACCCACGGAAACCGGCTCGCGCTTTGCCCTCCCGCGACCCTTTATGTCATAAAACGTCATGCCGCCCACTTTGTGGCGGTGTAGAATTTCGTTAACTTCTGAAAGACGTTCCTGCGGAATTATGACGTCGAGCTTTTTCATGGCAGTCCAGCTAGCAGCCACGCAAGCTATTAAGCGTTATCAATTCTGCGAAATCTGTCATTATATCATAACTTACTTGCGCAATGTCATGCCGGTGCGCAGCGGTTACTGCTTTGCCGAAAGGCCGCCGTCCACCATCATCACGCTTCCGGTGATCCATCGAGCGTCATCAGAGCAGAGGTACGCCACTGCTCCGGCAATGTCGTCTGGTTCACCGATCCTGCGAAGCGGAAACGTCGACTCCAAGATCTTTTTCGCGTTTTCGTCTTGGAGGTATGGCTCGATTATCGAGCTCCTTATCGTTGATGGGCAAAGGCAATTGCTGCGAATTCCGTACTGGCCGTACTCGACTGCGATGCTCTTTGTAAACATGATGATCCCTGCCTTCGTGACGCCGTACACGGTGAGCGGCACTTTAGGTATAGAGCGGATCCCCAGGACAGAAGAAATGTTCACGATACTCCCTCCTTTTCCGTCCTTCATCATGAGCGGGAGCGATGCTTTGGTCATCCTGAAAGTTCCGAGAAGGTTGGTATCAACAAGCTCATTCCAGTCGTCGTCGGAGGTCTCGTGAAATAGCACGGGGTCGTTGATGGTGCCGGCGTTGTTGACCAATATGTCAATCCTATCAAAGGTCGAAAGAGTCTGCTCTATTGCGAGAAGGACTTCTGCTTCTTTTGTAATATCCGCCACGACGGTAAGCACGTTCTTCCTGTCTCCAACCTCGGATGCAACCTTGGTTAGCCTCTCCCTGTTCCTTCCGATAAGCACGACATTGCAACCTTCAGAGGCAAGCCGCTTTGAAATGGATCTGCCAACGCCGCCGCCCGCGCCTGTTATCAGTGCGACCTTTCCCTTCATCCCATTCATTTGATATTCAAGCCCCCTATGCAACATCTATTCTTTTAAAGTATTTGACACTCAATCGCACTCATTTGCCGGAATTCGACAATGCTGCCGTTACGGCGGACTCTAGCTCCGATATGACGGTAGCCGTATCCGACGGGTCGCTCTTGAAAACTGCGCCGGCTGCATATGCATGGCCGCCGCCTTCCGGAAGTCGCAATGCCACATCGCGGCAGGATATCGAGTCATTGTTTCTTCGTATGCTAACCTTGCCCTTTGGGCTGTAGAACATCACCAGGTCCGCGCCAGTCTTTGAGAATACGGTTTCAGAAAAAAGGCTGCTGTTCAGATAAGGCGATGACTTGACGTATGCCACATTGAATTTTCCGACCGCCTTTACCTGCATCGAAGCGAGCACCTCCTTCTCTGCGTCGTCCCGGAGTAGAGAGTACTCCTGGTATTGTGTCTGCATGTCCACGTCCCACAGAATACCTTTCGAAGACTTGCGCGCAAGCTCTAGCATCCTGTCATAAAAGTTTGGAAAGGTCTGATAGTACCTTATCAGCTCGGTTATTGGAGTCAGGTACTGGTCCTTTGTGAAAAAGTCCATCGTGTGCGCCATGCTCGCCAGGTTTTGGGCAAGTTCGTTGCCCGGCATGAAACGCTCGTACATCAGTTCGGCCGCGCACTTTGAGCCAGAAGAGTCAAGCACGAGCTCACCCAGCTCGCTGAATGCCCTGATCGCCTGATCTGACCAGGGATGATGATCAACCCATATCGCCTTCCAGCCATTTGCGACTGCCTCTGAAATAATCTGCGTGCAGGGAGCTATCAGGTCGTCATTCAGGCCCAAGTCCGAAATGATCAGCAGCCCTCGCTCACTTGAAAAGTGGGTCGCGGAGGCGATAAAGTTGCCCATCTTGTTCATGTTCTCCGCGCCGTACCCTAGGAAGACCGCTTTGGCCTGCGGATACCTGATAAGGCCAATGGCGGCGGAGTAGAGGCCGTCGAGGTCGGACTCGTGCGAGAAAATTATCACTTTCAGATTCCTATTCTCACCAGATGTCTTAGAACGGCGTCTGTCGTTTCAAATATTCTTTCCGCCGGGACTAGGCCGTCAAACTCCGCCCTGGGCAGCGGGCTGTTGTTGAGCGCGACGAAACATTCCATACCTGCGTCCCTTGCAGCCAGCGCACCAAGCGGCGCATTTTCGACCACCACGACTTTTCCAGAATCCA
>DATEEE010000076.1:0-7764 GCA_035281285.1 Nitrososphaera sp. | reverse complement strand
CGCCCTTTTAACGGAGGGAACTAATCTGCATTTAGAATTGATGTCTATCGGCCGACGCAGGCACTTTTCTCCGTACCTCAAAGTCGTCTTCGGCACTGGCCTGCTCATTGGCATCCTCATCCTTATTGGTCAACTAGGTTCACAATTCGGTACCCCTTGATGCGTTTCTATCTAATTTGCGGGTCGCCATCGTGCACAGCTCTGGCGCGACATTAAATACTGGCTATATCATGTTGTCAACGTTTGAAAATATCGATATCCGGGATCAGAGGCATTTACGGCAAGGATCTCGGAATCCGGGAAGTGGACAGCTTCTCCCGGCACTTTGGCAGCTGGCTTGGAAACGGAAGCTGTGTCATTGCCCGGGATACGCGTCCTTCAGGCAGGATCATTTCCGAGGCTGCCACAGCTGGCCTCATGTCGCAGGGGATAGACGTATTGGACCTTGGCGTCGCGCCAACCCCTGCGGCCTTTCGGGAAGCCGTCCGCCATGGGGCGGGAATGGTAGTCACTGCCTCCCACAACACCCTCGAATGGAATGGGCTCAAGTTCATCAGAAAGGGAAGGGGACTGTTCAAAGAAGAGCTGGACATCATGCTAAAGTCTGAATCCAATTTCGGAGGCAAAGTCGGCCAGGAGCGATCCATCTCTACCCTGTATTCCGAAGAGATAGCAGAGCTTACGAATTCGGACTCGAGAATCAGAGTCGGACTGGATCCCGGAGGCGGGGCTGCATGCGGCTATGCCGAAAGGCTGTTCAAGAACCTCGGCCAGCCCTATCTTACAGTAAACGCAATAGCAGGTGTGTCATCCAGGGGGCCCGACCCGACTGCCGACTCGCTTGCAGAACTGCGGGCGCTAGTTACTTCGAACGCGCTTGATTATGGGTTTGCCCTGGACCCCGATGCCGACAGGCTCGTCGTTGTCAGCAAATCGGGCGAAAAACTGAATCCCGACGCGACTCTTTTGCTCTGCGTCGCAAGGGCCCTGGAAATGGGCATGAAGAAATTCGTCGTGAGCATTGACACAAGCGTCGCTGTCGAAAAGTATGTGAAGGATCACGGCGGAAGCGTCAGCCACTCGAAAGTGGGCGAAGCCAACGTGGTCCGGAAAATGCTCGAAAATGATTCTGAGGCGGGCGGTGAGGGTAGCAGCGCCGGGTTTATCATGCCTCGGTTTAACATGTGCCGCGACGGCTTGCTAGCCGCGGCAACGATATCCACACTCAAGCAAAAGACAGTTGAGAAATGTCTTGCATTTGCGTCTCGTTACGCGCAAGTCAGGTCAAAACTGCCGGCGGACTCTTCGCAGCACAGCGCGGTTGTCAGCAAGCTCGAAGGCATTCTAAAGTCCGAGGCTTCCTCCCTAATCACCGGCGACGGGGTCAAGGCCATAATTGACGAGGATTCGTGGATCCTGGTCAGGCCATCGAATACGGAACATGCGATCAGAATTTCCGTAGAGTCGGTTTCGGAAAAGGCGGAGCAGCTCTTCAAGAAGGCAAGCGAGAAGGTAAAGTCAGTCTATGACCAACTTTAGCGAGCGGGACATAATCAGGGTTTTTTCAAAAAAGCTCTGCATCGACGACCTCGATGACATTGCGCGAGTTGGCGGGGACAACGTCCTCAAGTGCGACATGCTGGTCTCCTCGACTGACGTTCCGCCTCGCATGAAACCTTGGCAGATAGCTCGCAAGAGCATCGTTTCATGTGTCAGCGACTTTGCTTCAAAGGGAGCTAGGCCAACTGCTGCCATGATCTCAATTGGAATCCCGTCGGGAACTGACCGCGAATTCATCACCGGGCTGGCCAGAGGATTTTCAGTTTCCTCAAAGGAATTTGGAGTCAGGATCGTCGGCGGCGACACCAACGAAGCGTCCGAACTGGTAATCGACTGCTGCATGTTCGGCACAGCAAAATCCGGAGCGATGCCGGCAAGGACAGGTGCCAAGGCTGGCGATGTCGTGGTAGTCTCCGGCCCGTTTGGGCTAAGTGCAGCCGGCCTTGCGATCATTATGAAGGGCGCTCACTCTGGGACGGCATTTGGCAGGCGCGCTGTCAGGTCGGTCCTTGAGCCCATTCCCCGAATGCTTTTCGGCAGCAATTTGGCAAGGTTCTTTTCATCTTCCACCGATTCAAGTGACGGGCTTGCGATCTCGCTTTACCTACTCGCCAAAGGGAGCAAAGTGGACATTGATATCGACAGCATTCCTGCCGCAAAGGGGCTGTACGAATTTGCGTCTTACAACAGCCTCGACGCGGACGAATTAGTCTTTCACGGCGGCGAGGAATACGAAATTGTCTCCACGATCCCTAGGTCAAAGGTACCAGCAGCAACTGCTGCCGCAAAAAGGGCAGGCCTGAAATTCTATACCATCGGAAACGTGAGGAAGGGCTTGGGCAATGTCTGGCTGGGCCGGAAAAAACTCGAGAACAGGGGCTACGTCCACTTCGAGCGGCGATAAGGTATTTAACCCTCCAGAGGGCCGATGGTAAATACATGTCCGAAAACGCAGTAGCACCTGCAAGCGAAGTTACCCAGACCAAATGGGGGGTAGCTCACATTTTTAGTAGTTATAACAATACTCTTGTTCACATTACCGACCTCAGCGGGAGCGAGACGATCTCCTTCAGCTCGGGAGGCAGGCACGTTACCGCTGACCGGTACGAATCATCGCCGTATGCGGCAATGAAGTCAGCTGTCGCAGCCGCCGAAGTCGCAAAGACGAAGGGGATTAACGGGCTGCACATCCGAGTCCGCGCTGTCGGCGGAGTAGGGCCGAGAATCCCTGGCCCTGGCGCCCAGGCCGCCATCAGGGCGCTTGCAAGGGCCGGGTTCAGGATTGGCAGGATCGACGACGTGACCCCTATCCCTCACGACACGACTAGAAAGCCAGGCGGACGCCGCGGGCGCAGAGTGTAGACAATTTCGGTGCTGGCGCTAGAATCCGCGCCGCACTAGAACGACTTCATTTCAGGAGCCATCTTGATCTGGGCCTTGCATCCCTTGTCTTTTAGCTGAAGCCCTAGCCAGGCTATCAGCTTGTCCTCGACCTTTTTGCCCTTCATGGCGTCAATTTCACTGGAGTGGCGTGCGTATATTGCGTCGGCGAACTCGCCAGACAGGAAGAGCTTTGCAAACGACCATCCTGCGCTAGGGACGGGGTCGTCCAATGCATACGCGTTTTCGAGCATGCATTCCTTCTGCTCGGCGGATATGAGGGCCATTGCCACCTTTGAATCGCGTTCGAATTCGACGGTCTGGAAGTCGATGATAAAGGTGCCGAGCATGGACTCAGTCGCCCTGCTTTAATTTTTCTGAAAGCGGGATGAACTTGCCGTCGTCCTCGACGCTGATGGTCGTGTCGAGCCTAACGCGAAGCCCTACCGACCTGAATAGCGACAGCAGCTCGCCACCTGAGATCTTTTCGGTAAGCTCGCCGGATCTGATGAGCTGCGCTATCTTTGCGACGATCGCTTCGGTCTGGGCCGGGAACTGGGCGTACGCGAGGCCAAGGACCTCGTCCCCTCTGCTGTGAAGAAAGGCAAGAACGACTTCACGCGATGTCTTTTTTGCCGGAGCGGCAGCTTTCGCAGCATTAGCCTTTTCCTGCGCAGCTGCCTTTTCCCGCAGCTCCTTCATCTTGCGGGCCTTGATGAGCGCAATGTCTGGATCCTCGGGAGAGCTCAACCCTTGATCACTCCTATTGGCACAAGTCTGACGACCTTGGTGGCGATCCCAAGCGAGTGCGACACCTCCGCGACCGAATCCACGTCCTTGTAAGCCTCCGGGGTCTCCTCAACTACACCCTCCCTGGTGAGCGCCTTGACGTAGATCCCCTTTGACTCGAGGCCGCTCCTGACACCCTCTGGCGTGTAGCTTCGCTTTGCAGCCGACCTTGACATCGTCCTCCCGGCCCCGTGGGCAGTGGACCCGAAGCTCAGGTCGAGCGACCTGGGTCCTCCAAGCAGTATCCAGCTTGCAGTGCCCATTGATCCCGGGATTATCACGGGCTGCCCGATGTTCCTGTACCTGCCGGGGATCTCGTTCTTCCCTGCGGGGAACGCGCGGGTCGCGCCTTTTCTGTGCACCACAACGTCGCGAGTACCCTCGCCGTCCAGCCGGTGCCTTTCGACCTTGGCAATGTTGTGCGCCACGTCATATACTAGATCCATCTCAAGCCCGCCCTCCTTTGCGCCAAAAACCTTTTCAAACGTCTTGCGAGTCCAGTGCGTGATCATTTGCCTGTTCGCCCAAGCAAAGTTGAGCGCAGAATACATGGCCTTGCGGTAATCCTCGCCTTCCTTTGAATTGTTGGGGACGCATGCAAGCTCCCTGTCCGCAAGCGTGAGTCCGTATTTCCTCAGTGCCGACTCGGAGACTCGAAGGTAGTCTGTGCATATCTGATGCCCAAAGCCCCTCGAGCCGCAGTGAATCAGGACCGTCAGCTGGCCGGGTCTGTCGATGCCCATCGCTTTTGCCGCACGCTCGTCAAAAATCTTGTCCACCTTTTGAACTTCAAGGAAGTGGTTGCCAGAGCCCAGGCTGCCGAGCTGCGAGGCCCCGCGCTTTCTTGCAGTGTCAGAAACGCTTGTCGGGTCTGCCCCTGCCATGCTGCCCCCCTCTTCGCAAACTTCTGCGTCGTGTTCGCTCCCGTAGCCATGGTCCACGGCCCAGCGCACGCCTTCAACCAGCAACTCGTCGAGCTCTGGGCGGGATAGTTTGATCGAGCCCTCGCTCCCAACCCCTGAGGGTATTGAACGGAAGAGCTCGTTTACAAGCTCCTTTAGCTTTGGCCTCAGGTCGTTCTCCGTCAGGTTTGTGCGCATGAGCCTGACGCCGCAGTTGATGTCGTAACCGACGCCGCCTGGTGAAATAACACCCTTCTCCATGTCTGTGGCTGCCACGCCGCCGACGGGGAAGCCGTAGCCTTCGTGGCCGTCGGGAAGGACTACGACGTGCTTCAGTACGCCCGGAAGTGTGGCGACGTTAGCCGCCTGGTCAAGCGTCCTGTCCGTGGCCATCTTTGAAATAAGCGAGTCATTGGCGTAAATGGTAACTGGGACATTCATTCCCTTTTCGGAATTCGGTTCGATTCTGAACTCGAGATCGCTCACCTTCCTGATGCGGTGCATGCCGCTCTTGCTGACGAGATCGCTCAATGCTGTCATTGAATTGAACTTTGGAGCAATTATATGCCTTTCCTGAAGCGAATTGCCGCTTCGAGAGGTACCAGCCCGGATGGATTCCAACAACGTTTATTTTCTTCACGCCTCGCCTCTTTATTGCATGCCAATACTGCCCATAGACTCTGGCCGCTATGGTAGCAAGGAGATGCGGGAGATCTTTGAAGACCGGATGAGGCTAAAATTCCAGCTGGAATTTGAAGCGGCAGTTGCCAGGGCGCAGGCAAAAATCGGCATGATCCCGGACGCCGCCGCCAGCGAAATCGCCGGGATTGCAAAGTCTGGGAGGGTTAAGCTCGAGCGGGTAGCCGAGCTCGAGTCCGTAAGTGAGCATGACACCGCAGCGCTAGTGGAGGCGATGGCGGAGCAGGCTTCACCAAAGTCAAAGCCCTGGATCCACTACGGGCTCACCAGCAACGACGTGGTCGACACTGCAACTTGCATGCAAATGTCCCAAGCATTTTCGATCATCGAGTCAAAGGCAGCAATTTTGGCAATCCTGCTGGCAAAAAAGGCTGCAGAGTTCAAAGAGCTTCCTGCTGTGGGCCGGACGCACGGGCAGCATGCCAGCATTATTTCGTTTGGACTAAAGTTCGCTGTTTGGGCCTCCGAAATGGCCAGGCATGTCGAGAGAATCGAGGAAGGTCGCAAGCGCTTCCTTGTCTGCAAGACTCTCGGGGTGGTCGGCACGGGATCCTTGATGGGCGAAAAGGCCCTTGAAGTGCAGAGGATCACCGCCGAAGCACTTGGACTCCACCCTGTGGATGCCGCCACGCAGGTCGTCCCGCGCGAGCGCTTTGCCGAAATGCAGTTTCTAATTGCTCTCATAGGCTCTACTCTTGACAAGGTTGCTGTTGAAATCCGCAACCTTCAGCGGACCGAGATCGGAGAGGTCGCAGAACCATTCAGGAAGGGCCAGATGGGAAGCAGCGCGGTTCCCGTAAAGAGAAATCCAATCAAAAGCGAGCGGGTTTCTTCGCTGGCAAGGATACTGCGTTCGCTTGTGGCAGTCTCGATGGAAAACATCGCGCTCTGGCATGAGCGCGACCTGTCCAACTCCGCCAATGAGCGCTTTACGCTCCCGGAAGCAGCAATCCTGCTCGACGAAATGCTGAACGCAATGACACGCGTGGTTTCTGATCTTGCCGTTAACGAGAAGAAGGTCACTTCAAATATCGAAATGACAAAAGGCCAGATTTACGCCGAGTTTGTACTTGATGCGCTGGTGAACAAGGGCGTGGCCAGGTTCGAAGCCTACAGAGATATCCAGCGGGTTGCATTCGCCGCGCTCGAATCCGGCGAGCAATTCTTCGATGCCGTGTCAAATGATGCGAGCATCTCAAGGCACATTTCAAAGAGGGAATTAGCAAGGATTTTCGACGCCAAGAATCATCTGGCCGCGTCCGTCAAGATAATAGAAGGCGTCCAGCTCCTCGTCAGAAAAAAGACGGCGCACTTAAAGAAATTGCCCGGCTAGGCTAGCAACCACCTCCTCCGCAGCCTCCGCCGCAACCTCCGCCGCCACCGCTGCACGCGACTCCCACGGCCCCTCCGGCACAGCCAGATTTCGTTTTTGTATATTTTGCGCTCTTGCTGCGAAGAGATGCGAATAAGACGCTGACCATGATAAACACCAGCGCGAATGTCATAATGATCAACCTCTTTGTGCCAAAGTCGAAGGTACAAGCCAGTGCAAAGACAACCGCGGTTCCGAGAATCGCGACAAAGGTGATCATTACCACAAAAGCCACCATCTTCTTTTCGTATGCGTCTGTGGTATTCCTGCTCCAACTGATCGCACCAAGAAGGACTGCCAAGTCCGCGCCTGCCACCCAAAAGAATGCGGCAATGTATCCGTTATCCGCGAGTTCCTTGACTAGGAAGGCAATGAGGGCCGCGTTCAGGACCAAGGTGGCTGTCAGTGCAATCTTCTTTTTCCTGCGCTTTACTGCTTCGACTTCTCGCTGATTTATGGGTACCTTAAAGTGTGTGTGCCACAGCGGATTTACCGGGCCAAAGTATTTTTCATAGTCTTCGGCAAAGTTCCGAATGCCGTGGATGTTGTAGTTCCTAGTCGCACTCATGTCTGTTTCCTGCGGCTCAACATTAGGCTCATGGTGGATGTATTCACCTACCAGCATCTTGCAAAAGTCCTGGTACTCTTTCGTAAAGAGGATGAATGTGTGCCAGATATCGTCTATCTCCTCGCATATCATTTCCACCCTGCGCTTCTTGCGAAAATTGATCACCAGCAGCGCCATGAATTTCTTGAATTCCGCTACCCTCATCAAGATGTCATCCTTTGACATCTCGCTGTAAGGAGTTTTTTCTACTAACCTAGAAAGCACGGCATCGGAAATTTCGTAGCACTCGAGCCTTCGGAGCGCATCCAGCGTTTCAGGCGGCAGGGCGTCGAGCCTGCCTTGGTCAAAGACTGTGGTGTTAGTTCGCCATACGCTGCGACATGCAGGACATTGGATCCCGGAACCAAAAACTTTGGAACATGCCCTGCAAAGATCGTCGCTCAGAACGGTGATAGCCTTCTGTTGGCCTATCACAATAATTATAGATGAAAGTT